>BQJI01000001.1 GCA_021604625.1 Hyphobacterium sp.
GACCCGCCGACGCCGCGATCATCCAGCCGCAAAGTCGCAATCCCGCGGGTCGTCAGCGCGTCGGCCAGCACCTCGAAAACCGGCTGACCGGCGACGGTGGAATTGCGATCCTGAGCGCCGGAGCCGTTCAACAACAGCAAGGCCGGGTAGGAGTCGTCATCGCCGGGAATGCTCAGCGTACCGGCCAGTCTGACATCTCCTGACAACACAATGAAATCGTCCGCCATCGCTTCTTCGTTCAACATTGTCTCAGCCCGCAATGAATCGCGGTCCAGCGTCAGGGGAAAGTTTGCACCGCCTTGAGAGAATGTGCCGGACAGCGTGTCTGGATGGGTGCGCTCAAACTCCATCGAAGCGCCGACAGTCGCGATAGATCCGGCAAACCTTGCCTCATCGCGCTGCGACACGTCGACGGGCAGGCGTGCGCCGCTTTGATCGACGCTGATCAGAACAACGTTCTCGCCGCGCACTTCCAGCACCAGATGCAATTGCGCCGATCCCACATCCAGCACGCCAGACCAGTCGCCCTCATAGGTCAATTCCGCCTCTGTTTCGGTATCCACGACGTCTGACCCTGCGGTGGGCGCGTCAGAACAGGCCGCGAGTGAAAGGGCGAAAACGGATAGAAACAGGGCGGGCAGACGCATGGCAGGCTCCAATTTCGTAATTTCACTAATTAGTCTTGACGCTAAATAAGCTTTCTGTCAATCAAACGCCATGAGTGACGTTTTCAAGGCGCTGGCCCATCCGGTCCGGCGTCAGGTTTTGAAGAAATTGCGCGATGGACCGATGACGGCCGGCGATCTGGCCGGGGCCTTCCCTGTGTCCAAACCGACCATGTCCGGTCATTTCACCGCGCTGAAAGAGGCCGGGCTGATCCTGGCGGAGCGTCACGGCACAATTATTCGCTATCGGCTGAATGCCGGAGCCGCCGAAGAAGCCATCGCCCTGTTGATGGGGCTGATTGGCGATAAGGAGCAAGACACATGATCCGTTTGGGCCTGATAATCTCCACTTTTGCCTTGGTACTGACCATAATGTTCTCGGTCTATGGCTGGATCAACACCCCTGAAGGCGCGAGCATTCCGGTGCATTTCAATCTTTCCGGCGAGGCTGATCGCTACGGCTCGAAGGCCGAAGCCTTCCTGTTTCTGCCTGCACTGCTGGTTGGCATCACATTCCTGTTGTCGATTGCCCCGGCCATAGACCCGCGCGGAAAAAATCTGCGTCGGTCTCGCCCCATCTACATTGTCGGCTGGATCATCGGCGTTGTGGCACTGGCGGGCGCGCAGGGCTTCCTCACCTGGACCGCCATTGGCGGGGGCGTGGAGGGTGAGACGATGGCGCGCGGTGTGGGCGTTTTCATCTCTGGCATACTTCTGCTCGTGGGGCTGGTGATTGCCCGGGCGCGGCCCAATTTCTTTGCCGGTATTCGCACGCCCTGGACGCTGACCTCGGATTTGTCCTGGGACAAGACACATCGCTGGGCCAGCCGGGTATTCACACTGCTCGGGCTGGTTGGTCTGGTCTCGGCACTGCTCTTGTCACCTGAGCCGGTCACGATCAGCCTGATCGCGGCGCTGCTGGCCTCGACGCTCGGCCTTATCGTCTATTCCTTCTTCGTCTGGAAGAATGATCCGGCGCGCGAAACGCTCAATCCGGACGACGCCGACTGACCAACTGACGCTGGGCTTGCATGGGTCTTGGCTTGCGATAGTTTTCGCGCGCATTCGGTTTCAGGAGACGCGGCATGGCGCGCAAGGATATCAAGCGGATTGTACTGGCCTATTCGGGCGGTCTGGACACGTCCATCGCGGTCAAATGGTTGCAGGAAGAATATGACGCCGAAGTCGTCACTTTCACCGCCGATCTGGGGCAGGGCGAAGAGATCGAACCGGCCCGGGAAAAAGCCCTCGCCGCCGGGGTCAAACCCGAACACGTCTTCATCGAGGATGTTCGTGAGGAATTTGCCCGCGATTACATCTATCCAATGGTTCGCGCCAATGCGGTTTATGAAGGCCTCTATTTGCTCGGCACGTCTATTGCCCGCCCGCTGATTTCCAAACGCATGGTGGAAATTGCCCATGAGACCGGCGCTGATGCGGTCTCTCACGGGGCCACCGGCAAAGGCAATGATCAGGTCCGTTTCGAGCTCGGTTTTGCCGCCCTCGACCCGTCCCTGCATGTCATTGCGCCCTGGCGGGAATGGGATCTGACCTCGCGTACGAAACTGATCGCCTATGCCGAAAGCCGGGGGCTGCAAATCCCCAAGGACAAGCGCGGCGAAGCGCCCTTCTCGGTCGATGCCAATCTCTGGCACACCTCATCAGAAGGCAAGAATCTCGAAGACCCGTCTGCGCAGGCGTTTGAAGACACCTTCCAGCGAACTTTGGCGCCCGAAGATGCGCCAAACGAGGCTGAATACATTGTGATTTCCTTTGAAAAGGGCGATGCCGTTGCCATCAATGGCGAAAAGCTGTCGCCTGCAACCCTGATCGAGCGGTTGAACGATCTCGGTCGCGCGCACGGGATTGGCCGCCTTGATCTGGTGGAAAACCGCTTCGTCGGCATGAAATCACGCGGTATTTATGAAACCCCGGGCGGTTCCATCCTGATGGCGGCGCATCGCGGCATCGAACAGATCACGCTGGATCGCGGCGCCATGCATCTGAAAGACGAGCTGATGCCGAAATACGCCAAAATCCTCTATGAAGGATTCTGGTTCTCGCCCGAGCGTGAAATGCTCCAGGCGGCGATTGATCACTCCCAGCGCTATGTGACCGGCGATGTGCGCCTGCGCCTCTTCAAGGGCTCGGTCAATGTGGTTGGGCGTCATTCGCCAGCGTCACTTTACAGCCTTGAGCACGTCACATTTGAAGATGATGATGTCTATGACCAGAAGGATGCTCAAGGCTTTATCCGCCTGAATGCGCTGCGCCTGCAGCTATTGGCGGCGCGCAAGAAACGCCTGGGAGAGAATGACTGATATTGCCGACAAGAGACTTTATCCGCTGATCCGTGTTGCATCAGTTGTGCGTGCGCTGGCGGCGTTAGCTCTTTTGTCTCCGGTCATAATTCTCACAGATTGGTCAGTACTCACGCAATCTCGCTTGTATGATTTCAACCATGGCGTTGGCTCGATAATGATCTTGTTCATTGTCCTGTTTCCACCCGGCTGGTTTGCAATGATGATCGTCTATTTCGCCAATCCGGATCGTCTCGCAGCATGGCAAAAAACCGCAGTCGCGACAGGCGGAATTCTACTTCTCTGGTTGCTTCTGGCGATCTGGGTGCCGGGCATTATTGAAATGGCGCGAATTGCATTCGACAGCGGGCTTGGTGAATTGCTGGGCTCAGGATTCGGTTGGCTGGTTATGGCGATTATCATATCAGGGCAGCTAATGGCCTGGATCACAGCTTGTTATACCCTGCGCAGCCTGCCGCCGCCGCTCGGCCATCGCGTCGACGCCTACTGAAACCTCTCGAAATTGTCAGGTGCATTTTCTGCGCAATTATCTTCCAATACAAACAAGCCAGTTATGAGAGTTTAGATGATCCGTTCATTGACCGCCGCCCTTCTGCTTGCCGCCAGCCCGGCCGCCCTGATGGCGCAGGATGAGACGCCCGACGCTTTTGCCCCGTTTGAAACCTCCGTTGAACTGCGCACCGAGGCCCGTCGGGCGCTGGAAGCCGGGGATTATGAAGCCGCACGCCGGGCGATGCAGGCCGCAAGCGGCCTTCAACCTGGCAGCCCGGCCATATTGCTGGGTCTGGCGCAGATTGCCCTCACCAGCGGCGACGATGAATTGCTGCTCTCATCACTGGAAGCCACAGCTGCCGCCGGCATCTATTTCGACCTTTCGCGTCTGGAAGAAAATGACGCCCGCCTGCGCGAAACCTTCCCCGACCGATATGCCGAGCTGGACGCCCTGTTTGCGCGCCATTCCGGCCCGGCCGGAGAAGCAGAACGTGTTTTGCAGGTCGATGTGCCCGACAGTCTGATTGAAGGCGTCGCGGTCGAGATCGAGACCGACCGTATTTTTCTCTCCGACGTCATTGGACGCCAGATACTGGTGGTGGAACCGTTTGACCGTTCGTCGGCGGATGTCTTCGCCGATGCCGAAGACGGTCTGCAATCCGTGTTCGGGATTGTTTCCGATGATGTGAACCGGGTGATCTGGGCAGCGACCGGCGTTTTGCCCCAAACCCCTCTGGAAGAGGGCGAGGAGGCGACCACAGCGTTGATTGCCTTCGACATGATTACCGGCGATGTCTATCGCCGCTATGAATATGAGGGCGCCGAGCGCATTGCCGACATCGTCACCCGCGATGGCATTGTCTATGCGGTCGATAGCGGCGCGAACCGCGTCTACCAGCTCAATTCCATCTCCGGCGAGTTGCAGCTTTTATCCGAAGATCCCCGCTTTGCCAGCTTGCAGGGCGCGGCGCTGGCCGATGGCGCGCTCTATGTTTCCGATTACGGTCTCGGATTGTGGCGGGTCGATCTTGCCGACGGCACGGCGCTGCAGGTGCGCCCCGGCGCGGAAAGCTTGATCGGCATTGACGGGCTCTCGGCCACGCGCGACGGACGACTGATCGCCGTGCGCAATGGCATGGCCCCGAATGCGGTCTTTGCGATTGATCTGGCGGAAGACGGCGTCAGCGTGGCCGGCACCGAAATCCTGTTGCGCAATCACCCGGACTTTGGTGAACCGACGCTGATCGATGTGCAGGATGACCGGATTTTCATGGTCGCCAATGCGCCGTGGGCGCTATGGCCGAATGATGGCAGCGGCCCGACCGAAGCCGTGCCGCCACTCGTGGTTCTAGAATACGATCTGGATTGATCTATTCAAACTCGTCAATGCCGCACTGTTCGCGCATGATCGGCTCGGCGACCTGCATTTTCTGACCCATCACCATGATGTCGGCCAGCTCCATATTATTGGCAGCGGCAATCGTCATCACTTCGGTGGGCTCGTTGGTGTCGGCCTCCATCACCGCCATCATGAAGGACAGCTCATTCTCGTCGAGCGTGTCGACAATAACATCGGCGGCGCAGCTGCACTGAACGGCGTCATTGCCGGAATCGGTGCACGCATCCGTCAGATCTTCCTGCGGTGTCAGGGCAAAAGCAGCGGCATTCAGGGCGACAACAGCGACGCTGCCGGCAATCAATCGAAACATGAAAATATCCTCGTCTGATGTGTTCAGCCGCCAGACTAGCGCGATTTTTATGAACCCGGAATGACACCCACTGGAAAAACCCGGCTTTGCAGCGCATACTCGCACCCGCGAGGACACAGAAACGGAGCGACCGCCATGCGGATCACCGCGACCCTATTGCTGGCCAGCGCCCTGCTGAGCGCCTGCGCCACACCCACGCCCTACCAACAGGCCGGACAACCCGGCGGCAGCGTTTATGGCTATTCTGAACAGGCCATCGAGCGCGATCGCTATCGCATCACCTTTTCCGGCAATTCCATCACCGACCGCGAAACTGTCGAGACCTATCTCCTCTATCGCGCGGCGGAACTGACCCGCGAACGCGGCCACAACCACTTCACCGTGGTCCAGCGCGCCACCGATGAAAACACGCGCACCTGGGGCGGCGACCCGTATTATTCCCGCTTTTACGTGGATTATCGCTATTTCCATCCGCGCTATGGCTGGTATGGCTGGCACGACCCGTTCTGGAATGACACCCGCTATCACGAGACCACCCGCTATGAAGCCACAGCTGAAATCGTCATGGGCCGACGCCCGTCCGGCGATGACAGCAATGATTTTAATGCCGGCGAGGTCCTGCAGAATCTCGGCCCGGATATCGTTCGGCCGGAAGTGGGTTAAACCGCATCCCACCACTGCGCGGCACAACGCCGCTAGGCACGCACCCCGGAATGTCCCTATAGTCGCGATGGATATGCGGGGGATGACATGGCAGTGATCGAGATCAGGGATATACGGCCGGATGCGCCGATGCGCTGGCTGAAAGCCGGGGCCGGGGATATCGCTCGCGCGCCCTTCGTCTCGATTGGCTATGGGTTGATCTTTGTTGTGGTCGGCGCGCTGGTTGCGGCTGGTTTGCTGTATTTTGGCTGGGGCGCGTGGATCCCGGTGGCGCTGGCGGGTTTTGCGCTCGTCGCACCTTTCTTTGCGGTCGGGTTTTACCAGATCTCCAAACACCTCGATGACGGCGAGGCGGTAACGTTCAACGATGTCTGGCTGGTCTCCGGCGAGAAAATCAGTCAGGTCGCCTTTCTCGGGCTCTTGCTGTTTATCCTGCTGCTGATCTGGGCGCAGATTGCCCATTTTCTCTATGCGTATTTCGTCTCGCAAAACCATGCGTCGCTGATGGAATTTACAAGCTGGTTGCTGGATGATCCGGCTGGCCTCAGCATGGCAATTGTCGGCACCGCGATTGGTGCCGGCCTGGCGCTGGCCGCGTTTTCGATCTCTGTAATTTCATTTCCGATGCTGATTGATCGCGAGATCGACGCCGCCACTGCGCTCATTGCCTCGGTCAAGGCGGTGCGTCGCAATCCATTCTCCCTACTGGTCTGGGCTTGGCTGATCGCTTTCTGGACGACGCTTTCCATTGTGTTCGGCGGTATCGGGCTGGCGATTGTCTTTCCCTGGCTGGGTCATGCCAGCTGGCGCGCCTATCAGGATTTGACGGAAGTGCCGCCAACAGCCGATTGAATTTCAGGACATGCGTCCCCCGGGCCACGATTCCGTCAACAGGTTAGACGAACAGATCGGCGAGAATGATCAAAATCCCGAATTGGGCCAGCATCCAGCAGGCCGGTCGCCAGCCTGCTGGTGCGAAAGCATAGGCGGGTAGATAAAGTGCTCGTCCGATGAAAAATAGCGCCGCACCGATGGCGGCAAGGCTCGATGGCATGCCAGCAGTATGAACAAGAAACAAAGCCGCAGCGAATTGTGCGAAACTTTCGAGCCAGTTGCGATAGGCGCGGGCAATACGCCCGGCCAGCCCCTGTGGCAGGCGCTCGTTTGAACGATCGCTAAGGATATAGCTGGCGCCCAATTGGCGCAGCGAAAACATGCTGGACAGACCGAGATGCAAAACGCCGAAAATGATCGAGGCGAACAGGAACCACAAATCCGGTGTCATCCCTGTCTCATTCATCAACTATCTTTCGTCTGCCGGTCAATCGCCTGACGAGGAACGCGACCAGAAGACTCAAGCCACCCGCCAGAACAGCCGCCGCTGGCGCAAACGCCAGTGTCCAGACGCGCGCCGACAGCCCCAGCGGAATTTCGACATCGGCATAGGCCGGATTATTGGCAAAATAGGCGGTGAGGAATACGCCTTGTAACCAGATGGCCGTGAGTACCGCCAGAAAACCACCCAGCATCGCTGTCTGGCCCGCACGGGCAGGTGCAGCCAGGGCCGCCACAATCCCGATTCCGGCGATCATGGCCAACATGAAAAAGTGTTCCAAGCCTTGAATCCAGGCGAAAATTGTTGCGACGCCGAACCCCACGCCGGGTAGCGCCAGTAGCATTATCAATTTCCAGTCGAAATGACGCATGGTCTGCTTCCTTAGTTTTACATATGACCAATTGACCTTTTGAGTCAAATATATTTCACTAAAGCATGCCAAGAGCCTTCAATTCCCGCGAAG
Source organism: Hyphobacterium sp. (assembly GCA_021604625.1). Taxonomy (GTDB): domain Bacteria; phylum Pseudomonadota; class Alphaproteobacteria; order Caulobacterales; family Maricaulaceae; genus Hyphobacterium. The sequence continues at coordinate 7,650 of BQJI01000001.1, forward strand.
AAACAGCGATACGCGATAGTTTGCGCAAATCGGGACGCGATCTGTTTTGTCGTAATGGCCTTGCCGGCACCACGATTGACGCGCTCGCCCGGGCGGCGGGCATCGCAAAAGGGTCTTTCTATAAATTCTATTCGAGCAAGGAAGTTCTGTATTTCGATCTGCTCGAAGACGCCAACGAGGCGCTTCGCCAACCATTGCTAAAAGTAGAAGCGGAGACACATCGCGATCGCGCCTGGCTTACGGCCCAGTTCAGAATTCTGATGCAAAAAAGCCTTGAAGAACCGCTCATCCGCAATCTAACGGATGCCGCGACGATGCAGGCCCTTTATCGCCGCATTCCATCCGCGCGCCTGAAGGCCCACGAACAGAAAGATCAGCTGTTTCTCGACGAACTCATTAAAAACTGGTCCCCGTCCGAAAACCGCCCCGATCGCGATGAGATTGCCGCCCGTTTGACGATGGCAGTAATGGTCGCACTACAGCCCCAATTCTTCGGCGAACACCTGCATGGTCTGGCTCTCGACGCTGCCATCGCAAGTCTGGTCGACGGCCTCTATCCCGGATTGAATTAATCGGACGTGTCGGACGTCTCGGCGCGATCCGCATCGGTGAGCGGGCGGTCGTCGTCTTCCATCAGAATACGCTGCGCGGCGCCGTCCAGATCCTCATACTGGCCCGATTTCAACGACCAGAGGAAAGCGCCCAGCCCCAGAAGGCCCATACCGAGCGCAATCGGAATGAGATAGATCAGCACATCCATCAGCGCGCGAGCCTCAACGCATTGAGCGTTACCAGAAGCGATGAGGCCGACATGGCGATGGCGGCGACCAGCGGTGTGACAAAGCCGAACACCGCCAATGGTACGGCAATCATGTTGTAGAGGGCAGCCAGTCCGAAATTCTCCAGCACACGCCGCCTTGCCTTGCGGGCGATTTCAATCGTTTCGCGAATGGCGTCCAGCCGGTCGCGTTGAATGACGAAATCCGCAGCGGCCTGGGAAATGTCGGTGGCACTCGCCAGTGACATGGAGACATGCGCCGAAGCCAATGCCGGCGCATCATTCAGCCCGTCGCCGACCATCAGCACATGACGTCCATCGGTTTTCGCGGCTTCAAGGGCCGATATTTTCTCTGCCGGTTTCAACTCCGCTGACCAGTCCGTCATGCCCAGACGCCTGGCCATGGCGTCGACGGCTTCGCGGCGATCTCCGGACAACATTTGCGCCGGCAGGCCCAGCGCTTCAACGTCCGCCACAGCCTCAGCCGCGCCGGGCCGTTCCTGATCGGCAAAGACAAACCGCACTGGCGCGTTATCGCCGCGCTGTAACCAGACTTCCGAGGCCGCATCGCCGCGCGCATCCACACCCAGCCAGCGCGCAGAGCCCAGTCGGACGTCTTCGCCGTCAATTTCGGCCTGCAATCCGCCACCGGGTATTTCGCTCACCTGATGCGCCGCTGTGCCCATACCGGCCAGATCGGCGATGGCACGAGACAATGGATGATGGCTGGTGCGGGCCAAAGTCGCCGCCAGCTCGAAATCCTCATCCGCGATCGCCGCGCGATTGGTCAATTGCGGCTTGCCGATGGTCAACGTGCCGGTCTTGTCGAAAGCAGCGGCATCGGCTTCGGCGAGACGCTCCAGCGCATCGCCGGACTTCACCAGCACGCCGGATTTGTAGAGCCGACCGGAGGCCACCACCTGAACAGCGGGCACCGCCAGCCCCAGCGCGCACGGGCAGGTAATGATCAGGACGGCAATGGCATTGATAATGGCAATGCGCGGTTCCGCGCCCGCCAGCAACCATCCGACCAGCGTTAGCGCCGCCAGCGAGTGAACGACCGGCACATAGACGCGCGCGGCATGATCGGCCAACTTCACATAGCGAGACCGGCTCTGCTCGCCCGCCTCGACCAGCCGGGTGATTTCGGCCAGCAGGGAATCGTCGCGTTTGGCCGTTGCCCGTACTCGCAATGGCGCTTCCAGATTGACCATGCCGGAGAAAATCTGTGTGCCCGGTTTTGCCTCAACCGGCCGGGTTTCGCCGGTGACCAGTGCGGCATCAAGCTGGCTGTTGCCGCTTTCAATCTCTGCATCAACGGGGACTTTCTCGCCCGCCGCGATCAGTAACAGATCGCCGGGTTGAACCTCGCGCGCCGGAATGGATTTGACCTGCCCCGTCGCATCCAGCCGGTTGGCTGACGCCGCCTGCATCGCGGCCAATCGGCGCGCAGCGGCGCCCGCCTTTGCCCGCAATCGACTGTCCAGCCAGCGTCCGATAAGAAGGAAAAACAACAACATGGCTGCAGCGTCAAAATAGGTATGGCCGCTGCCAACCAGCATTTCATAAATCGACAGGCCGCACGCCAGCAGCACGCCAAGCGAAATCGGCACATCCATATTGACGTGGCGGGTTTTCAGCGCTGCCCAGGCGGAGGTGAAGAAGGGGCGTCCCGAATAGGCGACGGTGGGCAAAACGATCAGCGCCGACAGCCAATGAAACCACTGCCGTGTCTGCTCGTCCATGTCCGCTCCAGCCCAGACCGGAATGGAAAACATCATGACATTCGCGGACGCAAAGGCAGCGACCGCCATGGCTCGCAACAGGCGTTTTTCTTCCTGCGACCCGGCATCCGCGCCGGTTTCCGGTTCGAACGGCGTCGCGGGATATCCAATCTCGCCAAGACGCCGGACCATGTCGTGCGCCTGACTGCTCGCCCCGGTCCAGGACAGGGATAAGCGCCCGGTCGAGAGATTCAGCCGCGCATTTGAAACGCCGGAAAATTCGCGCATTGCCGTCTCGATCCGTGAAATACAGACCGCGCAATGCGCACCGGAAACAAGCAGATCCATCTCCTGATGTCCGTTACGCGTCCGGACGAAGGCTTCGGGATCAGCGCCGCTGGCAGTTATTGAAGCCATATCTCCTGTTCCATCTCGAAAGGTGGTCCCTCGGGGGTCGAGACCAGCAAGGTCCAGCGACCGGCCGGAATATCAGCCTCTGCCAGATATAGCCCGGCACCAGAGGTTTGCAGGTCCAGCATTATATCCAGACCTGAATCCGTCGGGTGACGAAGATAGGCATCCATGATCAATCCTGTAACAGGCAGACCGTCCGCGTCGGCAATGGCCAGCCGCACGCCGCTTCGCGTGACTGTGCTGTCCGCCGACCAACCGAGTGCGGCTTGCGCTTCGCGGCGTTCCAGCACGTCATTGTAGTGGATGCCCTGAATGTAGGAACGTGGCTCATCCTCACCGCTAAAAGTGCGAAACGCCTGGGCGACGAAAATGATGTTCACCAGAATCACGACGCCAAAAAAAGCGATCAGGGCGAACAGGACGTGATGGCCCTTGATTTCACGGATCATCGTGATCCTCCCGATAGAAAAACAGTGTCGGCGGACAGGGTCTCATCCGAGCCTTGCGGGGACACCGTGAAGGTCACCGGCTGATTGGCGGCCGTGATCGCCGATCGTGGCACAGTCAGGAATATCCGGAAATCCTGGGTCCGGCCAGCTGGCACATCAACGATGAGCCCGCGCGCTTCATTCTGCCCGAGTATGCGCCAGTTCAGACCGTCGGGACCGTCAATGGTAATCGAATACTCCAGCACGTCATGTGTCCGGTTGATGACTTTCAGCGTATAGCCGTTTCGTACCGAACCATCTGACAGGGTGACGAAATTCGGATTGCGGTCGCGCGTTACATTGACGTCCAGATGCGCCCGGCTGGTCAGTCCGAACAACATGACAGATGACACGATCACCAGCGAGATCGCATAGACCAGAACCCGCGGCCTCAAGAACCGATAAACCGGTTTCTTGCCCTCGATCCGGCGGTCAATATTGACGTCGGTATCATAGGTGATCAGTCCGGTGGGCCGGTCGACTTTCAGCATGATGTCATCACAGGCATCGATGCACAGCGCACACTGGATACACTCCAGTTGCGAGCCATTGCGGATATCAATGCCCATCGGGCAGGCGACCACGCAGGCCTTGCAATCGATACAATCGCCACGTCCGTCCCAGCTGTCATTTTTCTTGTGTGCACCACGCGGTTCACCGCGATCCACGCGGTAGGCGACGTTCAGCGCGTCGCGGTCGGTCATCGCCGCCTGAATGCGCGGCCACGGGCACATATAGGTGCAGACCTGCTCGCGCATCGTCCCCGCCAGCGTATAGGTCATGAAGGTCAGAATACCGAAGAAAAGATAGGCCGAAAGCGGCGATCCGCCGGTGAAGAAGTGCGACAGCGTGTCATAGGCGTCGTGGAAATAGAGGATCCACGCCCCGCCGGTTGCGGCAGCGATGAACAGCCACACAATGTGCTTGCCGGTCTTGCGCCACGCCTTGTTGAAGGACCATCTGGCGCGGTCCAGCTTGATCCGCTTGTTGCGATCGCCTTCGAACATTCGCTCGACGGCGATGAAGAGGTCGGTCCAGACGGTTTGCGGGCAGGCATAACCACACCACACCCGGCCAAACAGGGCTGTGACCAGAAACAGCGCCAGCGCCGCCATGATCAACAGGCCGGAGACAAAATAGATCTCTTGCGGCCAGATCTCGATGAAGAAGAAATAGAAGCGATGCCCTTCAAAATCGATCAGCACGGCCTGATCCGGTGCCGACGGTCCGCGATCCCAGCGCAGGAAGGGAATGAAATAATACGCACCCAGCGATAACAGCAGGAAAACCCACTTCGCCAGCCGGAATTTGCCCTGCACAAGTTGCGGATAGATGGGCTCGCGCTTTTTGTAGAGCTTGCGCCGCGAAGCATCATTCACCGCTTCAACGCGGTGTTGACGGATGCCCGGTGCAGCAGACTCGCGATTTGGGGCGGTGCTCATGCCGGCACTCTAGCCTTTATTGTCAGACAACGGGGGTGCGGCTTATTCTCCGCCTGCACCATTATTCGCGGGCGCAATCTCGCCCCCGCCCAGAGAATAGACATAGGTGGCCAGCGCGGTGATGGTCGGATCGTCAAGGCGTCCTTCCCAGGCTGGCATCACGCCAAAGGGGCCACGCCAGATCGAGGCCTCGACCTGTTCGGCGCTGCCGCCATAAAGCCAGATCGCATCGGTCAGGTCCGGTGCGCCCTGAGACACATCGCCGGTGCCATTATCGCCGTGACATGTGGCGCACTGGCTGGCGAAAATCTCACCGCCAGCGTTCAGCGCCGCAGCTTCAAAACCGGCATTGCCGGACAGGCTGAGCACATAATCGCGGACATGGCGTACATCCTCGCGGCTGAGCAGGCCATCGGCGCCAAAGGCCGGCATTTGCGAGAAATGCGTGTCCGGATGATCCGAGCGGATGCCATAGCGGATGGTTGTGCGGATCGCATCAAACGACCCGCCCCACAGCCAGACATCATCGTTGAGATTGGGGTAGCCGACAAAGCCTTGCGCCCCGGCACCATGACAGGTCGCACAGAAATTCCCGAAGGCCGATTCCCCGGCCGCCAGCGCAAAGCGGAACAGCACCGGGTCAGCTTCAATGACGTCATATCCTGATGCCGATTCCAGTTCCGCGAAGCTGTCGGCACGCGACGATTGCAGGGCATCAAGATCCGCCGCGACATTGACGCGTTCCGAATTGCCGACAACACCGGTCGTATGCCCCTGCATGCCGGGCAGGGCAGGCCAGGCCGGCATCAGCACCCAATAGCCGATCGACCACACGATCGAGGCATAGAAGACCCATAACCACCAGCGCGGCATCGGATTGTCGAGCTCGCGGATACCGTCCCATTCATGGCCGGTTGTCGCAATGCCGGATTCCTCGTCGATATGATCGTCAGACATGCGTTTCGTCCTTCTTCCCGTCATCTGTCGACGGGTCGTCATCACTCAGCGGCATGCGGGCAGCCGCGTCAAATTTGGCACCATTCTTCGGCCACAGCGCATAGACCAGAACACCGAGAAAAACGGTGAAAAAGAAGAGCAAGCCCCAGGTTTGCGCAAAACTGGCGAGAGTCTGGTACATGCCGCCTCCTAGCGCTGGTTCTCGGGCGCATCCGGGTCATAGGTGGAGAAGTCCACCATCGTGCCGAGCACCTGAAGATAGGCGATCAGCGCATCCATTTCCGTGATCACAGCGGCATTGCCGTCAAAATTCCGGATCTGGGCGCCGGGATAACGGGCCAGCAAATCGTCATAGCCGGATGAAAACTCATCGACCTGCGCTTCCAGATCGGTAGCCGCATTTTCAATGGCTTCATCGGAATATGGCACGCCGAGAAACTGATTGACCCGCAAATGCGCGGCGACCGTCGAATAATCCAGCGCCGCATCCGCCAGAAAGGCGTAAGGCGGCATGATCGATTCCGGCACCACCGATTGCGGATTGATCAGATGGTCGCGATGCCATTCATCCGAATAGCGTCCACCGACCCGCGCCAGATCCGGCCCGGTGCGTTTCGACCCCCACAGGAAGGGCCGGTCATACATGCTTTCCGCCGCCAGCGAGTAATGGCCATAGCGCTCAACTTCGTCGCGCAAGGGGCGGATCATTTGCGAGTGGCAATTCACACAGCCTTCGCGAATGTAGATTTGTCGACCCATCAGCTCCAGCGGCGAATAGGGGCGCACGCCTTCAACCTCTTCAATCGTGGAATTGAGGTAGAAAAGCGGAGCAATCTCGACCAGGCCGCCAATGGAAATGGTGACGATAATGCCCAGCGTCAGCAGCAGGGATTTTGTTTCCAGGAACTTCTGGTGGAAGCTCTGTTTTTGCGGTGTGTCAGACATTCAACCGCTCCTATTCCGCCGGGATCGCTTGCGGCTGTGGCTCGACGATATCTTCTGTCTCGCTCACATCACCGGTGATCGTTTTGTACATGTTGAAGGCCATCACCAGCGCCCCGGCCAGGAACAGCAGGCCGCCAATGGCGCGAATGATGTAATAGGGGTGCATGGCCTCGACCACTTCCACAAACGAGTATTCAAGGAAGCCGAGCTCGTTATAGGCGCGCCACATCATGCCCTGATTGATGCCCGCAGGCCAAAGCGCGGCGACGTAGAAAACGATGCCGAAAGTGGCGAGCCAGAAATGCCATTCGATCAGCGATCGACTCCACATTCCCTTCTTCTTCCACAGCCACGGCACCATGCAATAGATGGCGGCGAAAGATATCATCCCCACCCAGCCCAGCGCACCGGAATGCACGTGACCGACGGTCCATTCAGTATAGTGCGACAGCGCATTGACCGCGCGCACACTCATCAGCGGTCCTTCGAAGGTCGACATGCCGTAAAAGGCCAGCGCCAGCACCATCATCCGCACGACCGGATCGGTACGCAGCTTGTCCCATGCGCCGGACAGCGTCATCACGCCATTGATCATCCCGCCCCAGGACGGCATCCACAGCATGATCGAGAAGGTCATGCCCAGCGTCTGCGCCCATTCCGGCAGAGCGGTGTAGTGCAGATGGTGCGGGCCAGCCCAGATATAGATGAAGATCAGCGACCAGAAATGCAGGATGGACAGGCGGTAGGAATACACCGGACGTCCGACCCGCTTGGGCACGAAATAATACATGATGCCGAGAAAGCCGGCGGTCAGGAAGAACCCGACGGCATTGTGGCCATACCACCATTGCGTCAGCGCGTTCTGCACACCGGCGAATACCGAATAGCTGTACGAGCCGAAGGCATCGACCGGAATCGCCAGATTATTCACGATATGGAGGACGGCGATGGTGACGATGAAAGCGAGATAGAACCAGTTTGCCACATAGATATGCGGCTCCTTGCGCTTCCACAGCGTACCTAGAAAGACCAGCAGATAGGCGACCCAGACAATGGTTAGCCAGATATCCGCATACCATTCCGGTTCAGCATATTCGAGCGTTTGCGTAACGCCCATCACATAGCCGGTTGCCGCAATGACGATGAAGAATTGATAGCCCCAGAACACGAACCACGGCCACAAACCGCCCGCCAGACGCGCCCGGCAAGTGCGCTGGACGACATAGAAAGAGGTGGCGATCAGTGCATTGCCACCAAAGGCAAAGACGACGGCGGAGGTGTGAAGCGGGCGCAATCGACCGAAGTTCAGAAATCCGAGCTGCTCGAAATAGAACAGGCCCGGCCAGGTCAGCTGCAGCGCGATGAACAGGCCGACGACAAGGCCGGCAACCGCCCAGAAAATGGTCGCGATCGCCCCGGCCTTGATGACATTGTCATGATAGAAGCCGCTTTCCTCATACCTCCCGTGCCCCGTATAGGCGTTGACCAGAAGGTAAAGTCCGACGACAAAGCCGATCAACATCAGCCAGCCATGGGCCACAATTTGCGGGTCCACGCCGCGTGCCGCCGCAATCAGGCTCCAGAAAGCACCGAGAATACAGATCAGCCCGATCAGCATTCCGTCGAGACCGGATGATTTTACCGGCATCGCATTGGCTTGCGACATCGAATGTCCCCCAAAAGTAAAAATTCGTCCTGCGAGATTATTTCACAGGTGACGCAAGGGTAAAACGGAAAATCCCCTATGAAGAATGTGGCGTTCTGCCACACGGCAGCGCAGCGCGCCCGAGCCTCGCAAGGCGCATTGAACATTAACCTTCCGCAACATGCGGCGTTGAAGCATTTGCGCTTTTCGCCTGCGGCGTTAGGTTCCCCGCCAGATTTTAAAGCCTCGAAGGGGAGCAACCCGATGAAACGTATTCTGATCACCACGACCTGTCTGGCCGCACTCACGCTTGCCGCCTGTTCACAGGACACAGCAGACACGTCCGATACCGCGCCCGATGCATCCGCCAATACAGACGCTGTGACCACTGAAGACACCGCCACCGGAGGCACGTCCTCGGAGGAGACAACCGCGTTGGATTGGCAGGCCGAGCTTGAATCCAATCCACTGCTCGCCGAAATGTCCGGCCCCTATGGCGGTGTTCCTAACTTTGACGACGCCCGCCTGGAAGACCTCGCGCCGGCGATCCGCGCTGGCATGGCCGCCCACCTTGCCGAAATAGACGCCATCGCAAGCAATCCGGACGCCCCGACCTTCGAGAACACCATTGTTGCCATGGAGCGTGCCGGTCAGCCCTTGGGTCGTGCGTTCAATTACTGGGGTATCTGGTCGTCGAACATGAACAGCCCGGAATTCCGCGCTATTCAGGGCGAGTTGTTGCCAGAGCTTTCAGCCTATGGTTCGCAAATCACCCAGAACACAGCCCTGCTTGCACGCGTTCGCGCTGTTTATGAGGGCGATGAGATGGCCAGCTTGCGTGACGATCAGCGCCGTGTGGTCGAGCTGACCTATGACGGCTTCGCTCATAATGGTGCCCTGCTGGAAGGCGACGACGCGACGCGGTTTGCCGAAATCAATGCGCAGCTTTCCGAATTGCAGACGAATTTTGCCAATAACGTCCTGCATGACGAAGAAAATTACGTCACCTATATCACCGAAGACCAGCTTTCCGGCCTGCCGGCGTCTTTTGTCGCTGCCTCCGCCGCTGCCGCTGAATCACGGGAGCATGCCGGTGAATACGCCATCACAAATTCGCGCTCGTCGATGGATCCCTTCCTGACGTTTTCGGACGAGCGGGATCTGCGCGAGACTGTCTGGCGCAATTATTACAATCGCGGTGACAATGGCGACGAGTATGACAACAATGCCATCATCACCCAGATTCTGACCCTGCGTCAGGAGCGGTCTGAAATCCTCGGCTATGCCAACTTTGCCGAGTGGCAATTGTCCAATCGTATGGCGCAAACGCCGGATCGCGCGATGGAATTGATGGAAACCGTCTGGGAAGCCTCGATTGCCCGCGTTCGCGAGGAAGTCGCCGACATGCAGGCGCTGGCTGATGAGCGGGGTGACAACATCACCATCGAGCCCTGGGATTATCGCTATTACATGGAGAAAATCCGTCAGGATCGATATGATCTGGATGCATCAGAAGTCAGCCAGTATCTCGAACTGAACAATCTGCGCGAAGCCATGTTCTATGTGGCGGGCGAATTGTTCGGCTTTGATTTCGTGCCCGTCGCGGACGGCACGATTCCGGTCTGGCACCCGACCGTGCGCGTCTGGGAGGTCAATAACCGTGAAACCGGCGAGAATGTCGGCCTCTGGTATCTCGACCCCTTCGCCCGCCAGGGCAAACGCTCGGGCGCCTGGGCCAATTCCTTCCGCAGCCACACCACATTTGACGGGCCGCAAAATGTCCTCGCGACCAATAACTCGAACTTCGTGGAAGGCGCGCCCGGCGAGGCCGTCCTGATTTCCTGGTCAGATGCCGAGACCTATTTCCACGAATTCGGTCATGCCTTGCATTACCTGTCCTCCAATGTCGCCTATCCGACCCTGAATGGCGGCGTGCGCGACTACACCGAATTCCAGTCGCAATTGCTGGAGCGCTGGTTGACCACGGATCCGGTGATCGAGAACTACCTGGTGCATTACGAAACCGGCGAACCCATCCCGGATGATCTGGTGGCCCGAATCCGTGCGGCTTCGACCTTCAATCAGGGTTTTGCCACAACCGAATATCTCGCCTCGGCCCTGATGGACATGTATTACCATACCGCTGATCCGGAAGGGCTGGACCCGGATGCGTTCGAACGTGAAACGCTGGAGCGATTGAATATGCCGGGTGAATTGGTGATGCGTCACCGCAGCCCGCATTTCGGTCACATCTTCTCCGGTTCCGCCTATTCCGCCGGCTATTACGGCTATATGTGGGCCGATGTGCTCACCTCGGATGCGGCAGAAGCCTTCGCTGAATCGCCCGGCGGATTCTATGACGCAGACGTCGCCGCCGCACTGGTCGAACATCTGTTCGCACCGCGCAATTCGGTGGATCCGGCAGATGCCTACCGTGCCTTCCGGGGGCGTGATGCGGATATCGCACCACTGATGCGCGATCGCGGCTTCCCGGTTCCGGGTGAAGGCGACGGCGAGGAATAAGCTCGCCAAAACAATTGGCCCGGAGCAAACTGTTCCGGGCCTTTTTGTATCTGCATACAATTCATCGCCTGCCAGACCGGGGATAGTCATGTCATATCGTATTCTGCTTGCCGCACTCACCGGGCTTTGCCTGACCGCTTCTGCCTTTGCGCAAACCGCACAAACGCCGCTGCAGGCTCGATACTCCGGCGACATTCCTGATCTGGAAACGACGCTGGGACATGATTTCGGCGATGAGATCACCCCGCCGGAGGACGCGGTTGATTATATCCGCACCCTCGCGTCTGTTGCGCCCGAACGGATGCAGGTCTTCGATTATGCGACCAGCTGGGAAGGCCGCGACCTCGTCTATGCCGTGATCGGTAGCGAAGCGAACATGGCGCGCCTTGATGATATCCGTGCCGATTTGCAGCAATTAGCCGATCCGCGGGGCCTGTCCGGCAGCGACCGTGACGCCTTGATTGACCGCCTGCCGGTCGTCGTCTGGCTCGCCTATGGCGTTCATGGTGACGAGATTTCCTCGACCGATGCCGCCTTGTGGACGGCCTATCATCTACTCGCCGCAGAAAATGATCCGGTCGCCGACACCATTCTCGAAGATGCGCTGGTCATTATTGATCCCACGCAAAACCCGGATGGGCGCAACCGGTTCGTCAATTCCTTCGCCCAGGCACGCGGGCTTCAGGCGGACGGTTATCGCTATTCCGCCGAACATGACCAGCCCTGGCCCGGTGGGCGCGTCAATCACTATCATTTCGATATGAATCGCGACTGGTTCATCATGACCCAGCCTGAAACCCGTGGCCGCACTGCGGCGATGCTGGAATGGCGCCCCATGGTGATCGTCGATGCCCATGAAATGGGCGGCGATCAGTCCTATTTCTTCCCGCCGGTCGCCGATCCGGTGAATCCGATCCTGACAGACGATCAGATGGCAGCCCAGGACGTGATCGGCCTCAATCATGCCAGCTGGTTTGATCGCCTCGGATTTGACTATTTCACCCGCGAAATCTTTGACGCTTTCTATCCCGGCTATGGCGATACTTGGCCGATGATGCAGGGCGGTGTCGCCATGACCTATGAGCAGGGCTCGGCACGCGGTCTGGTCTGGACCCGACGCAATGGCGAGGATCTGACCTATGCCGACGGTGTCACCCGCCATTTCATCGCCAGCCTCTCGACCGCAGAGGTCGCGGCGGCCAATCGCGAACGTTTTGTGCGCGGCTTTTATGACGTGCGGGCCAATGCCAGCGACGGAATGGCCGGTCCGGCAGCAATTCTGCTTTCACGTGAAACAAATCGCTGGGGTGCCGAACAACTGGCGCGCCTGATTGCCCGGCAGGGAATTGAAATTTCGCGTATCGAGAATGGCGCAAATGCCTGCGGCACCGATTTGCCTGATGGTGGCTTTCTGATCAATCTCAACCAGCCTGCCGGCCAGCTGGCCCGCGCGCTGTTGCAGCGGGATACACCTTTGCCGCCGGATTTCCTTGAGCTTCAGGAAGATCGCCGCACACGCGGGCTCGACCACGAGCTTTATGATGTCACCGCCTGGTCCCTGCCGGTCATGTTCAATGTTGCCGCCACTGAATGTATCAGCGCACCCGGCCTGTCGGGCGATGCGGTGCAGGCTGACGATCCGGTTGAAGCTGACGTCGCGGCCAGCGCGACCTTTGGCTATGTCATTCCCTGGACCGATGCGGGACAGGCCCGTCTTGTGGCCGCTCTGGCGGCGGACGGCGTTCCGATGCGCACTTCCAGCGGGGCGTTCACGATTGACGGCGTGACCTGGCCGCAAGGCTCTGTCGTGGTCGCTCGCACCAGCGCACCGGCCAATCTGGATTCGCTGATGCGCCTTCATGCGCGCCGTATCGGGGCCAGCTATTCAGGGCTCTCGACCAGCTGGACCGAAAGCGGGCCGAACTTCGGCTCTTTCCAGTTTGCCGACATTGTTGCGCCGCGTATTGCTATGGCCTGGGGCGAGGGCACGGATGCCAATTCCGTGGGCGGCCTGCGCTATGTGCTCGAACAACGCCATGGCCTGCCCGTGACCGTGATCCGGGCCGGGTCTCTGGCGCGCGCCGACCTGTCGGCATTTGACGTCTTGATTCTCCCCGAGCAGGGCGGCGGCGGATATAGCGCCGAGCTTGGCAGTCGCGGCGCCGCCAGCCTCACCCGTTTTGCTCAGGGCGGCGGTACGTTGATCGCGCTGGGCGATGCCACCCGCTTTATTACCGATCCCGATATTGATCTCCTGCCCGTGCGCCGCGAACTGGCCGCCGATACGCCCTCTTCATCCGCTGCAGAAGGCGCGACGGTATCAGGCAGCATTATCGAGGACGAGACCGCCCTGCAGGCGGCGCTCGAACCTCGCAATGCCCGGCCGGACACCTCTCCGGGCGCTTTGCTGAACATCACCGCCAATGCCGACAGCTTCCTGTCGGCCGGTTATAGCAATGGTGCAGCTGCGATGGTCACCGGGTCCGACATTTACACCGCCATCCCGCTGGATGAAGCCGATACGGTTCTCCGCTTTGCCGGACCGGACGATCTTCTGGCGTCGGGCTATCTCTGGGAAGAAAACATCGCCCAGATCGCGTTCAAACCCTTTGTGGTCGCGCGGCGTACAGGGGCGGGTTTTGTGGTTGCCTTCACGCAGGATCCGACGGCGAGGGGCTATCAGGCGGGGCTGGATCTGGCAGTTCTGAACGCTGTGATCCTCGGTCCGGCACGCTCACGCCGCCTGCGATAGCCGCCACGCTGATCATTTTCGAAAAACGCAGCGCGTTTTTGAAAAACATCGCGCGATTTTCGAAATCGCGGAGCATTCGGATGTGTCAGCCCCCAGTTTGATCTCGTCAGCCGCCTCCCCCGCGGCAAATAACAAACGAGGTCGATTATGTTGAACGCACTCCTTCCCGCCCTGTTTCTGGGCAGCGCCGCCATCGCCGGGCAACCGGCCAGCGCCGAACTCGCCTATACACAGGCCGAACTGACCACCGAAAGCGGCACACAAGCCGTCTATCAGCGCGTCGTGAATGTCGCGGAAACCGTCTGCGAAACCGAAAACCGCCATGCCGTCATGTCGGCCCGTGCAACGCGCACCTGCGTCGCCGACACAATCGACCGGGCGCTCGCACAGATTTCCGCACCCCGACTGGATGAAATTCACGCCTCCCGGAGCATCTCCCCAGATGGACGGGACCGTGTTTTGCTGGCCGCTTCGAGCGACTAGCTCTATCACCTGCCAGCTTCTTCGAACCGTTTCGGACGGAAAAGCTGGCAGGATTTTTTTGTCGAGGGCATAATGGCGTCATGACGAATGCCGCATTGATTGAAATCATCGCTCGCAGCTCAGCGGGCATTTTGTGTTTGCTGACCTGTGCGATCCTGCTCGCCAATGCGCGCCAGTCGCTGGCCGGCAAGCTGGGCGCGCTGTTCGGTTTGGGCGCCTTTGCCTACATTATCTGCGCGTCGCCGGAACTCACCGCTCTGCTGGGCGTGTGGCAATTGCCGCTCATTCCCTTCTCGTGGCTCGATAGCGTCTTTTTCTGGTGGTTCTGTCTGGCGCTATTCTGCGACCATTACCGCTTCCGCGTCGCGCATATCTTCCCGGCCATTCCGATCCTAATTCTTGTGGCGCTTCGCCCCGTCGTCACCGACCCGTTCTGGCTCGACCAGATGACCCTGCTCAAACAGCTCATCGGCGTTCTGCTGTTCATGCACGCCACCTATTTTGCCCTGCTCAGCCTGAAAGATGACCTCGTCGACAGTCGTCGGCGATTCCGGGTGGTCATTGCCGTTTCGGTTGGCCTGTCGGGTATTTTCCTGATGGGGCTGGAACGCATCACCAATGGCTCACAGGTCGCCGAACTGTATCAGGTCGGATCGGCTGTGTGGTTGTTGATTCTGGCCTTTGCTTTCGCCATGTGGGCGCTGCGCGCCAGCCCCAGCATGTTCATCGAACGACCGGTTCAACCTCATCGCCATGACATCGAGGAAGTGACCGCCCGTATCGATCCTGTCGACCGGCCCTTGCTGGCGCGGTTGGAAGCGGCGATCACAGACGGGGCCTATCTGGAAGCCGGGCTCACCGTTGGCAAGCTGGCGGAACGGTTGGGGACGCCGGAACATCGCTTGCGCAAATTGATCAATTCCGGGCTCGGCTACCGGAATTTCTCCAGCTATATCAACTCACACAGAGTGGAAGACGCCAAGGAAATTCTCGCCGATCCCGAACGCGCGCGCCTCCAGATCCTGCAGGTCGCGCTGGACCTTGGTTATGGCTCTATCGCGTCTTTCAACCGGGCGTTTCGTGAAGCCACTGGTGAAGCCCCGACAAGCTTCCGGCGCAAGGCCCTGCTGGCCGATTAGCGGTAAATCGTGATCAGAATACCGATGAAAGCGATGAGCGGTAATAGTACGACCGGCACAATGCAGATCTGAACAAGTGCAGCCCATCCGGGGATCGCGCCGGTATTGGTGTCCACCTTCTCATGCAGAAAATCGCCCCAGCTTTTGGTTTTCGACTTGCGACCCGAGACGCGGTAAAGCGCCAGCGGCGCGCCGAAGAACAGCACGCCGTAAACCGTGCAGACGCCGACCGCAAATACGGTCTGGGCACTATTCATGAAGGTCAGGAAAAACAACAGGATCATGCCGCCAAACAGACCGGCAAACAGATAGAATACAGCATGGTGAATACCGGCGACGGCGATCTCTGCCGGTGGGGAGTCTGCGCCGGCTTCGGTGGCTATGTCAGCCAGGGTCCGATACGGCGCATCCCCCCGCAATTCCAGTTCATGTACGCGGTTCATTTCATCCATGACCGCCTCCTTTATAACAGGTATATAATATGCATGTTATAACCTTGAGCCATGACAAAAAGCAATATATGAAATGCATAATTACAGGAGATGGCGATGCGCCTGACAGCCCAAACCGATTATGCCTTGCGCATGCTGATGCATCTGGCGGTCAATTCCGATCGCTGGGTCACGATCAGTGAAATCGCCGAACGTTTTGATATTTCAAAGAACCATTTGATGAAAATCGCCCAGACTCTGGTCGCCCGAAAAGTGGTGCAGTCCTTGCGCGGGCGCGGCGGCGGACTTCGTCTGGCGCGGCCGGCGAACGCGATTCATGTCGGCGAGATTGCGCGCCCGCTTGAGGCGGCCAGCGTACTCGTCGAATGTTTCCCCGGCGGCGCCAATGAATGTCTCATCACCCCGTCCTGCAAGCTGAAAGGTGTTCTGCGCGAAGCTCAGGCGGCGTTTTACGATGTTCTGGATCAGTATTCGATCGCTGACCTGGTCGGCGGAAATCAGGGCCTGGAAGCCTTGCTGGCAGAGGTTGCAGCATGAGTGACACACAAATTCGAAGCGTCTCCCAGCGCCGGGAAGCAATTCGCGCCCAGGCCGCCTCGCTGGGTATTGATGATGCCTATATCTCCACCCTGGTCGACACATTCTATGATCGTATCCGCGCGCATGGCCTGATTGGCCCGATCTTCGATACGGCAATTGGCGACAATTGGGACACCCACCTTGCGCGCATGAAGGATTTCTGGGCGTCGGTGGCTCTCAATGCGGGACGCTATTCCGGCAAACCCGTACCGGCGCATCGCAAGCATACCGCGATACAGCCCTGGCATTTCCGGATCTGGCTGACCTTGTTCGAGGACACGCTGCGCGATACGGCCCCGACCCCGGGTGCCATTGACTATTTCATGGAGCGCGCCGAGCGGATTGCGCAGAGCCTGCAAATGGCCATGTTCGGCATCCCCGGCCTGCCGCCGGAAAGCGCCCCCGCAAAAGAGGCCTAGTCCTCAATCCGGAAAGTCAGTCCCGCTTTCTCCTGCAGGCGATTCACGAGCTTGCCACCCATCGCCGCGCCGGCAGTCCAGACGCCGCCGCCGGTGGTCTGGCGATCAACATCAAACACCAATGCCGCCGCGCATTCGGAAATCATTTTAGAGGTTGAGCCATAGCCGGGGTCCTTGTCGCCCTGCACCGAGGCTTTCAACCGCACACCGCTTTCATCTTCGCCGATAAACAGAACATCGTAAAAACCGGTCTCCCGCGCTTCCTTGTCCGGCCCGTCGCCGGGCTTGGGCAGGGCAAATGTCCTGATCAGCCAGCGTGTTGGCGCAATCGCCAGCAGAATGTTCTGGACTTTATCCTGCCGGGCGGCGGCCTTGGCGCGTTTTTCACCCTTCGGGCCATCCCCCGTCATCATTCGCTCGTCATAGACAAAGGCCTCGCCATAGGCATGGCCCGTCAACGCATTGGTGCGGTGGACATTCTTTGTGTTGATGGGGGCCATGATGAATGGCGCAGTCCAGGATTGCGCGGTCGCATCATATTCTGCCTTGTCCGAATGCGGTTGCTTCGGGCCTTTGAAGCCCGGCACCAGCGAAAACGGATTGGTCAGCAATTTGATGATGGATTTGTCTTTTGAGGCGGCTTCAAGTGTCGCCATCAGACTGGCGGCCGTGCCACCGGAAAAAGTCCCTTTCATTTTACGCACCCGGCCTTTGACGCGTGGCAAGGTCAGGCCAAAACGCGATTTGGCCTCGCGCTGCAAGAACCAGACGCCCAGATCAAATGGCACGGAGTCAAAGCCGCAGGAAAACACCAGCCGCGCCCCGCTCTGCTCAGCACGGGCCTGATATTTGCGGATCATCTGCGCCATCCACGCCGGCTCGCCGCACAGATCGACATAATCCGTGCCCGCCTCGGCGCAGGCCGCCAGCAGCGGTTCGCCATAAAACTGATAGGGACCAACCGTGGTGAGAATGACGTGGGCGCCGTCTGCCATGACTTTCAAAGTCTCTGGCTGGCCAGCATCAGCGATCACCAGGGGTATGTCGTCGGGAATACCCATCTCGTCGCGTACGGATTTCAGCTTCGACGCTGACCGTCCGGCCATCGCCCATTTCAGATCACCACCAACACCATAAGTGGCGTTGAGATATTCCGCGACCAGCCGCCCGGTAAAACCGGTTGCGCCGTAGACGACAATGTCGAATGTCCGATCTGTCATGGTGGTCCTCCTTGGTTTCGGGAGCATCACGCCTGCGCGCACCGGGTCAAGACCATAAACTCCCACGCCTTTCCATCGTCCGGCAGTCGTAAAATGGAACCGACCCCTCAAGCAGGCGTTCTCTTCTTGCACGCAGTAAAAGGAGAACCTGCTATGAAACTTTCAGCAACCAGTCTCACCTTGGCCCTGCTTCTGCCGTCCGCGGCGTTTGCTCAGGTGACCGATTTGACCGCCGAGGCACAAAGCCAGACCCGCGGCGCTGTCTCGGCAACGTCCCGTCAGTCGGTTCAGGGCCCGCTCGATCAGCAAGGCAATCTGGATTCACGCCTCGACACCGATCTTCAGTCACAGATCGAAACCGGTCTGAATTCAAATCTGGAGGTCGAGGATTCGCTCGACGCGGAAGGTCGCGCAGACCTTGCCACACAAACCCGCCTGCGCGAGAGCCTCAACACCTCGCTGACCGCCTATGATCGCAGCACCGCCAATGCGCGGCTGGCAAGCGCGTTGGAACAGCGCTCGCAAATGTACGCGGGTAACCAGGCGTCCGCTTCGGCCAGCGCCAGCGTTGATCGTCCCCGCAATCCGCGCATGACGATGCGGTCCGGCGACCAGGGCGGCCATACCTATGTGATTGTCTATTCACGCGATGGCTACCGGATCGGTTCGGTTACGCGCTATGACGCGCAAACCGATAATCGGGTCTATTTCAACCGGTCCGACATTGATGCCACCGGTGAGGTCGCGATGCCGCAATCGAGCGCCATGTTTGATGCCGAGGCACAGGCCCTGATCCTGAACGCCACGCGCGCTGACATCGCCGGAATGACGGCCGTCGGGTAACACCGCAGAACCGTCATTTCAAAGGGAAAGGCACGGCACCGTCCGTGCCTTTTTCTATTCCAGAGTCAATCGCCTGAGCTCGACCGTCACGCCGCCAAAACCCGCTCGCGTGTGCAGGCGTACCGGCAGATAAGCCGTGCCATCGGCAATCGGTGCAATCCACATGCGCAAGGGGTGACGGGTCTCGCCGGGCGTCGGCCAGTCTTCCACATCATATCCGGAAACCGGGATATAATAGGCATCGCAAACCAGCGCATCGCCGCGCCAACCCCTTGTCCGGATGCGTTCCGTCCCGCGTGAAGCCAGACGCAGATCATAGCGCTGTTTGCCGTCAAAGACCGGGATAGAGCCTTCACAGGGCGTACCGCCGGAGGCGGCAACCATTTCAGACAATAACAACGTCGCTGTCATCGGATCCACCACGCCGGTCCGGTCCAGGTCAGACGCGGGCGGGTCGCCCCAGGACGAAAATTCCGGTGTCGCGGTGGGGTGTGCCAGCCGGTTCTCGAACGCCACTTCAATGCGGCGGGTCTTGTCGCCGGTCCGCTCGACATGGACGTAATGGCTTGGCTGTGGCCCAGTGGCCATGAATTGCCCCTCGACCTCGGAATCAATATCGAAATCGGTAAACAATGCCGCCAGCCCTGCCGCTTCGACATGGGCCTGAGCAGCGTAGTTGTCCGGTTCGAGCTCGGCATTCAAGGTCACGCGACCAACCCGGAAAATCAGCACAGACGCCGAATAATCCGCTTCGATTGTCAGCGGTGTCTCCCGATCGAGAGCGAATGCCGGGGTGTGGGAGAATATCAGCCAGCCAGCAATGAACAGGACACGCAACAGGAGCATCAGACAGGCTTTCCGCAGTTTCGATCTTAACTCTAGAACAACCCGGCCATCTGTCGACCCGCTCCGCGTCGCGAAAAAAAAGGAGCGGCCGAAGCCGCCCCGATAATTCGCAAGCTATCTGCTGCCTTTAGGCACGGCGGCGGCGCGGCGCTGCCAACAGGCGCAAGGCCAGCAACATCGACAGGATGAGCAGCAGGGCACAGCCCAGCGGAAAGGCATGCTCACCGATGCTGTAACGGCTGATCCACATCGTGTCATTCGACCGCGACGCGGCCCGATTGGCGACAGGCGGTGGTGTAGCGGACCGTGACTGAGCCGGCGCTTGTGTCGCAGTGCGATCCTCGACAATACGGCGATCACGGATGACGACCGTATCCGAGCGCGTCACCGGCCCGGTATAGGTGCGGCTCGGGCCTTGCGACACGACAACCGCGCCGGGCGTCTGGACCTGCACGCGCGGTGTTTCCGGCACAGCCGCCGAAACCGATGCCGGCGCGGCGCGGGCCGCAATTTCTGCGGCGGTCAGAACCCGGCTGGTGGCGGGATCAATGGGCGAGGTGCTCGGCTCGACAATGGCAGAAGCCTGACCCGACACCGTGCTGTCCACAAAATCCCCGGCCACCACATCGCCATTGGCCGTAGCCGCACCACCAATGCGGTCGCGGCGGGCGGAGAGACCCGATTGCGTCTGTGCGGCGGCATGTGCGGTGTCTTCGACGTCCAGCGTGGTTTGGGTCACCGCGCTGGTTTGTGCTTGCGGCGCTGCCGCGTCATTTGCCGTGGTTTCGCGCGCGGCAACGGCGGCCCGGCGGGCGTCTCGCACGGCTCGTTGCTGACGCATCAGCTCCAGGCGCGAAGTGGGTCGACCGGTTTGCAGGCGCGATCCGAGGCGGCTGGTGGACTCCAGCTGTAATTCTTCGCGCTCCAGATCGGTGGTTTGCTGGACCGTGCCGGTGACAGACCCCAATTGTGCTTCGGCGAGTGAGGCACTTGCCAGAACAGTACAGATTGAAAGCAGGATACGCATGAGACTCTCCCTTCTTCGTGTCTTCGGCCTGCCGCTCTCAGCGGGCCGTTCAGGAAGACAACGATTGGGGGAGTGGATTTATTCCCGGCCGGAAAAATCAGTTCCCAGCGAGGCGGGCAGAGGCGGGCTGAAACACGCTGTCGCCGACCAGACCATGCCCGTAGACGCGGTCGTGTCCGCGCCGGCCCAGATCCTCGGCGCGCGCGGTCAGCGCGCTTAATGCGGCCTCGGTCGAGCCGGACAGCATCGTCTGATGCGCCAGCAAACCGGCAACAATGGGCGAGGCGAAAGACGTGCCTCTGACCTGAACATAGTCATTGTTCAGCGACGGCCACACCATATCCATGCCGCGCGCGGCAAAATCGACATGATCGCCCTGCACCGCTTCCGGCAGAATCTCGTCATCGGCATTGACGCCGGTGACCGCAACCACGTCGTCATAGGCCGCCGGATAGAGCGGTCGCGCATTGGCGCCGTCATTTCCGACCGCCGCGACAATCAGGCGTCCCTGCGCGGTAAAGCGGCGCACCGCCGCCCGCAAAGCCAGATTTTCAGGCCCGACGATGGAGATATTCACAACCCGCACATCCGCTTCGGCCATCCAGCCGAGCGCCCGGATCAGCGTGTCGGCGGATCCGCCGGTAGGTTGGCCACCATAGACATCCGCCGCCAGAATTTGCGCGCCGGGAATGACGCCATTTCCCGATCCCAGAATGGCCGCAACCTGCAAGCCGTGATCATGCGGTACCACGGACGTGCCGCGAAAATGCCGGGCCTCGACCTGGCCCGCAGCGAAGACCGGTGACCGGGCGGGAACACCGGCATCGATAATACCAACGGTCAGATTGCGATGGATCTGCGCTGCAAATCCGCCCTGATAGGCTGTGGCCATTCCCGACGGCATATAAATCGTGTTGTAGTCAAACAACCCGTCCGGATCCAAACCCCGGAGAATTTGCAAGGCAAGCTGCACGCGTGTGCCGTTGGGTGCGCGAAGCCGCACATAACGAAGCCCGAGTGCGGGTTCTGTGCGGTCCTCAATGATGCGAAACCCGCTTTGTTGCGCCAGCGTCAGAAGCACGATGTCCGGATCGACGACCAGCACTTCACCGCGCAGGACGACGCTTCCGCCTGGCCCGCGTTCCAGAAGATCGCCATTGGCGCGCACCAGCGTGTTGAGTGCGTCATTGCGGGCATCCTCGATCTCGTCCAGCACCCGGTCTTCAAGCTGATCGATAAGGCTCTCGGTCGGATCAAGCGGCGTATCGGGCAGAAGGTCCGGAACCCGTGTCGGCAGTCGTGTTGGCAGTCGGAACTGCGCCTCGGCAATTCCGGCAAATCCGACCAGAAGGATCATCAGCACATGAATTCGCATATCGGTTCCACCTGTTTGCCCGCCACCCCGCTATGACAGCAGGGGCTGATCAGATAACGTATGGAAGAAACCGGTTCTTCCAATCGTTGTCGAGATAATAGCATGCCCACGAAAGATGCCGAATTTCGGGCAGGCCTGATGGAAATTCTGCCACGTTTGCGGCGATTCTCCAGGTCTTTGACCCGCCATGAAGCGGATGCTGACGATCTGTTGCAGACAGCGCTGGAACGGGCATTGAAGCGGTCTGACCAGTTTCAGGCCGGAACCCGACTGGACAGCTGGATGTACCGGATGATCAAGAATATCTGGATTGATGAAATAAGAGCCCGCACTCGCCGCGCGCAGACCTTTGCGCCCGAAGAGGCGGGTGAGGGTATGGGCGCAGAAGACCCGACATTTGACCGGCAGATACGCGCCATGTCGATCGAACGGGCCATGGACACCTTGCCGGAAGATCAACGCATTGCGGTCTCGCTCGTGCTGGTCGAAGGCCTGTCCTACAAGGAAGCGGCGAAGGTGATGGACGTGCCGATGGGCACGTTGACCAGCCGTCTGGCGCGGGGCCGTCAAGCCTTGTCCGATCAACTGGCCGACCAGGAAGGAGCGCGCGCATGACCTATACCGACGAAGATATTCTCGCCTATATTGACGGCGAAATGCCCGCCGCCGACCGCACCGCGTTCGAAACTGCTCTGGCAGCGGATGCCGACCTCGCCGCCCGCACTGAACACCATCGGCGGCTCGGAAATTCGGTGAAATCGCATTATGCGCCAATCGCCAACGCGCCGGTCCCCGACCGCATTGCCGAGATGCTGGCACTCCGCGATGAGGCCCCGGCAGGCGACACGCTGATCGACCGGTTCAAGGCCTGGTTCGCGCATCCGCTGGCCATGCCCGGAGCCTCGGCGATGGCCAGTCTGGCGATCGGTATTCTGGTGGGCGCGCAATTCATGCCGCTGCAGACCGGCATTTCCGGCGATACCAGTCTTGCCAGCGCAAATCTGGCAGCGGCACTGAGCGCCGCTGACGGCACGCAAGCCTGGCAAATGCCGGTGACGTTTCGCGACGAAACCGGGCGCTATTGCCGGGCATTCCGCGGCACAGAAACCGGAACGAGCGGACTGGCCTGCCGCGAGGGCGAGAGTTGGCAGGTGAATTTGCTGGTCACCGGTAATGGCGGCGAAGCAGTTGGGTATCAGCTGGCCAGTTCGCCCCTGCCAGCCATCATCCTCGAAAGCGTGGACGGGCTGATCGAGGGGGATCCGCTGGATGCAGAGGCCATAGAAACCGCCGCGCAGTCCAACTGGATGGAATAAATCCCGCCACCCATTCGTTGTCCTCTTTGCAAGACGCCAATTGCAAAGGAGGATGTCATGCAAATTCAACAGTTTCTTCTGGCCGCGGCACTGCCAATGGCGATCATTACGGCGACGCCGGTTGAAGCGCAATCGCGTCACTCGACCAGCTTCAGCTATCATCAGAGCTATCACGATCATGGCTATGATCGCCGCGCTTTCCGCTATAATCAACGGGCTTGTGAAACCCGCTCCGCAAGCGGATTGGGCCTGGGTGCCATTCTCGATGCCGGACCGGTGATCCGCGTCAATGTCCGGCTGGGCGGTCGTTTCAATGATTGTGATCATCGCCAATATGCCTGGGCGTCAGGCTGGTCGGCGCAAACCCGCAATTCCGCCTATTGGGAAAACCCGAACTCCGGCGCGCGCGGCGTCGTTCGTCCCCGCGATTACTATGATCGGGGCAACCGCACCTGCGCCCGCTTCGAATCGGAATCCTGGTCCGGATATGGCGATTATGATCGCGGCGAATTTGAAATGTGCCGCAATCATCGCGGCGAGTGGGACTTCAGCGGCGGATATGAAAGCCGTCGCTAACCCGCCCTCACCCACTTGCCGAAAGGAAGGCCGGAGCTACGCGCTCCGGCCTTTTTCCCGACTAGGCCTGATTATTCGTCGCAGAATTCCTGATCCGGGCCGCTCGAAGGGTTGCGCCATTCGCAATCTTCATCGTCATCCGGTGCTTCCGATGTCGGCTCCTGCGGGCGCGGTGTATTATCGATCGGACCTTGAGGTTCGTCCTCGTCATCATCGCAATTCTCGCACTCCATGGCTTCGGGGGCCGATGCCGTCCCGCCGGTAGCAAAGCCGACATCACCGCCGCCAAATTGCGTGCCGGGACGCTCGCGAACTTCCCAACCCGGATCCCCTCCGCCCAGATTATGGGTTGTGGGATCGACCCCGTCGGCGGGTGCAGTGGCAAAGCCGACATCATCGCCGCCAAATTGTGTGCCGTGCTGTTCCCGCACTTCCCAGCCCGGATCTCCCCCGCCAAGATTGTTCGTGGTTGGCGCTTCGCGTTCTGTCGGTGCCGGACGGCCTCGCCTTACACGAATTTCGCCGGAGCGCGTGCGGCAGGTCTCGCCGGGATCAGCCACCCGGCACAAGGGCAGGTTTCGATCCGGTGCGGATTGTTGTGCGCTTTGCCGCTGCGCATTGGCCGGTGCTGACATCGCCAGACTGCTCGCGCCAACCAAAAGCATGGACAGAATTCGGATGTTCGACATGGTAGGTCTCCCCTGTTTGCGGCGATACTAGCACAATTGCTGATGATCAGTCGGACAATCGACGGGCCAGTCGCCGCGCCGGCTTTTCAACCAGATAGTGAAACACTGTCGCGAGCAGGATGATGCCGATCATGTCCAGCACGAAGGCCGTAGCACCTGAAAATCCGAAATGGCGCACCGTATTTAATACTGGCAAGTGCAAGAGATAGACGGCAAAGCTGATATGGCCGAGGAAACGCGCGACCGGATTGGAAAATAGGCTTGAAAACAGGCGCCCCGAATGCGCGGCGGACAGGATAAGGACACCATACAGCCCACCGAATATCAGTGGCGCATACCACATCGGATTGACCCACCCGGTCACCGCCGACATCGGCGGCAAGGTCAGAACCAGCCCGGCCAGCCCGATCAGCAATCCCGCATTGGCGATACGGCGAATCCAGTCTGACGACCCGAATTGCGCGCGAAGCGCATGGTGCAGTGTGCCCGCCAGCATGCCGAAGCCGAAAAACGCAACCCCGCGCAACAGCGATGTGCGGTCTGGCACATCATAGATCATCAGCATCAACGCGAGAACGGCCGTGTAAAACAGCACGCGATTCCAGCCGGTCGCAAACAGGCCGCCAATCACCGCAATCACCGGGAAGGCGAGGTAGAATTTCATCTCGACCGGAATGGTCCAGAAGATCAGGTAATCGGCGCGCAAAAGCGCCAGATTCACCATCAGGTCCCGGTCAACCGCACCATAGATGAAGCTCAGACCGAGCTGATGCGCCAGAAAGGCCAGAATCACCACAACCAGATAGAGCGGATAAACCCGCATCACCCGGCGAATGCCATAGCCTACCCAGTTGGAAAAACCCGTCTGCCTATTGCCATAGAGCCAGCTCATCAGGAAACCGGACAGGACGAAAAACAACATCACCCCATGCTGGCCAGTGCCGCGTATTTCGATGAAATGCCCGATATTGCCCATATGGCCCAGCGCCACCATCAGGGCGGCCAGGCCTCTTATGCCATCAAGCGCTGGAATGGATTTGCGATCACCCGTCATCAACGCGATGCTAGCCGATCCAGCGCGTCGCACAATGCGTCGGCTGCCGCGTCTTCGGGTCGACACGGGAATGGCGAATTAGATTCGCTAATGGCGCGCAAACTTTCAGGCCATTCACGTGCTCGGACCATGTGTAGAGAATGGAGCGGGCGATGAGATTCGAACTCACGACATTCACCTTGGCAAGGTATTGACGCCCCTTACCCTCGTTACTTGATGCCATACATGTTATTGAATCTCTTCGGAAACACCTGACCGCAGGTTCTGGAGAGACAGGCACGTTTTTCCACCGCAAGGACGTTCCGAGTGGAACTTTGGTGGAACAAAAAGCTTGACATTTAGTCAAAAATAGTATACTATATAAGAGTAGGGTTCAGTGTGAATTGCCTACAATTTCAAGACAAAAAGGAGTGACGATGCCGCGACCGCGTCCGGGTAAGCATGCCCGATTCATCAAGCTGCTTGAAGAGATCAGAAAAGACCGTCCATCCCGTGCAAGATACTTAGAGGGAGTTGGCATCAGGAGCGGCGGTAAGACAGAAACTGCATACTTGAAAATACGACTGCCGAATGGCGGGCAATATCGCCAGAAATACTACAAACCCGGTTCAGCTATCGAGCTTTCTCTTGGCCGCCTGTCCTCTTGGCCATGGGATCGGCTTCTACAGGAGCGGGACAGGCTTCAAGGGCTCGCCGACAGGGGAGAGCCGCTGGAAGAAAAGACGACAGATACCTTCCGTGAAGCTGCAATGACTTGGCTCAACACCAAGCGGAATGTTCCCAGCCACACACTAATGAAGGGGCATATCGAAAACTACTTGCTGCCGACTTTTGGCCAAATACCGCTTGACCAGATCGACCTCGACCACATTCACCTTTGGCAGGCTAATCTTCTCGAAGACCTCTCTCCGGCGACTGTAAAGCGTATCAGAGGCACTTTCAGCACCATTCTGGCCTATCAGGTCCGCAAGGGCACTTTGGACCGCAACTGGGTGAAATATGCAGATCCGATCAGGGGGATTGAACCTCGCACCCGGCACCTGACTCGTGAGGAGGTCGGCAAAATATTAGAGGCTGCCCGCAAGCTGGAAGGTTTGAAAGACAAGGCTGAACCGTGGAAACACACAGCGCCTTGGCTGGAAGATTTCATAAGATGGCAGCTGGCAACCGGAATGCGTAAGGGTGAGGCGCTCAGGTTGAAATGGTCAGACATAGACCGGACCTCCAATCAGCCATGCGTAAGGATATCTCAGACCAAGACAGGACAGCCCCGAGCCGTTCCTCTCGGTTCGACGACACTCTCAATTCTCGACAGGATGATGGAGTATCCACGCGCTGAAAACGACAGGCGGATATTTCCGGTCTCCCTGTCCACGGTAACACGCACCCTCAAACTACTATGGGACAAAAGTGACATTGAGGACGTCAGGCTGCATGACCTACGCCGGACTTGCCTCACTTGGCTGGCAGGGGATGGAATTGATCTCAGAACCGTCCAGTCAATCGCGGGGCATGCAGATTTGAACATGCTCCAGCGACACTATGCGCAACCCCTAAACCATCAAGCGGCTGCCATAGCAATGGAAGAACGATTTAAAGCAATAGGATAATGAAATGAAATTGATAAATGACACCGAAATTGCAGAGCAACTTGGAATGTCAGAGTCTTGGGTGCGCGTGCAGCGGCACAAGCGAAAGCATGGCGAAGATCACTGGTTAGCAATCGACCCGATCTATGTGGGGGAACGCTGCCCACGTTACAGACAGGATATGTTTGATTGTTTTATGGAGACGGTCTGTGTCACATGATTGGTCAGCCTGACCACGTATTTAAATAACTGTATTTATTATAATTTCTAGACAAATAGAAGAAGAATGACCGACGCAAGCAATCTATCATTATTGGTGCCGGATGAGCCCGATAAAGATCCCCTAAGCCTCGTGCGTGACCCGCGCTTCAGACACGACCTTCAGATACGTACACCAGCGCTCGACCTTTTGGCGGACCGTTTTTTCCCTCTGCTAGAGGCACATCGCGAGCAACACAGCCAAAGAGGCTTTGGACACAAATTACGGCTCAGCTACGATCACGCGCTGAGGTCCATTCTAGCGAACCTCCTGAACAACTCTCGGCCGGAAGAGCGCCGAAGTGTCTGTTACTCTCGTGCGTGGGCTGACTACGAAACATCAATATATCGTAGCAATGCTCCCGGCAGAGACGTGTTCACAAACTGCTTGGATATATTGGCATCCGAGGGGCTGGTCGAATTAACGGCGGGCGAATGGGGCCCATTTGGAGAAAAGGGGAAGCTGTCCACTTTCCGCCTGACAGACGTCGGCGCAAAACTATTTCAAGAACTGGGCGTTCTCGATTCCTGGGTGCCACTCGATTTGACCCAACCCGGCTTAGTCGAGATCAAGAATGCCAAGAAAAAGAAGCTGGAATTCGATCCAGAAACCCCAGAAATACGCCAGATTCTCGATCAGCTTTTAGCGATCAATCAATTCCTGCGCGATGCGGACATAAGCATAGACGAAAGCGCCAAGACGACCCGGCATTATGGGCCACTTATTACAGCGAACCCAGCTCTTCAGGCCTATAAACGCATCTTCAACAATGGTGACCTAGCGCAGAACGGACGCTTCTACGGGCCGTGGTGGCTAAATATGAAGTCGGCAGACCGACACGCCATTCGCATAGATGGGCAGCCAGTTGCCGGACTGGATTTCTCCGCCTTCAATGCCCGCATTCTATACGCTCAGGAGAAGCAGGAAGCGCCAGACTGTCCTTACTCTCCGCCAGACCTTGTCGCTCGTGCTGACGCGGTCGGTATTGACTGGCAGGACTTACGACCCGGAATGAAAGAGCTCTTCAACCGGCTGCTCAATTCAAAAGGTCGCGGAAGCACCAAGGACTACGAAGACTCATTCGCCCTCCATCGAATTACGACTATCGACGAAGCGTTGAACTTGCTCACAGCCCATAACGATCACATCAGGCATCGGTTCTTCTCGCAGGTAGGAGTGCGAATTTCTCGGCTGGAATCAGAGATTGCTTTGCGTATCATGCTTGATGGTTTGACCGACTTTAAGGCCGTTCTTTCTATCCATGATGGCTTTTTCGTTCGGCAGGAGGAAAGCGACTGGTTGTTGGATAGAATGCATTACCACTATCTAAGTATCGTAGGAGGTGAGCCAGTAGTTGAAGAGATGTGGTAGGTAGGGGTGGGGAGAGATATCGGGGGAATTTGAAGCGCTTAGCTATACACTAGGGTTACCATCCTCTGGTTCTCTTCATTGTAGGGGGTTTAAGCACACACATTCATAAACCGCATAATCAGATCAGCTAAACTAGAGCAGCAAGTAGGACATTGAAATATATACCCTATTTCTGACTCTATCTCATAAAAATCGGTTTGAATCAAAACATCTCATATTGATTTGGAGCCTTTTTATCAGGTCCACGGCACCTTCCTCTGAAGGAAATGATGCGTTCATACTGCTTATCCGTTGACCCAGCCCCTGATCCGGGCCGATCGTTAGTAGAGTCTGTTCGCCTTTCTTTCTGGTTTTGGTTCAAGGTTCAAGGCCCGGTGAGCGGAGCCCATGCGTAGCTCACGCGAACCGGGCCGGTGTTTGCGGGTTTGCTGGGCGTAGATGGCTGGCGCCAGCGACATAGCGTGCTAACTTGTGGTAGAGTCGGTTCGGATTTACCAATACATTTTGTCGTGCAACGGGTCTGAATGGAATGACGCGCGGGTGATGAGGAAAACGGTATGAATGATGATCGCACCTGTATTGCTAAAACCCTGTTCGCTGCCTTTTCGGGATTAATACTCACAAGCACGGTGTTCGCCCAAGGCAATTCAGCGCCTGATGCGGTGGATGATGTCATCATTGCCGGTATAGCTCACGATCCTCCAGCACAGGGCATCACCCGATTAGTCGAGCAAATAGATTATTCTCTATTTGCTGGAACGGTCGTGGCCCGTTTTACAGCGTTAGAAGGCGGCGGATTTGTAATGATTTGGGAGTCGCTCTCTTGGGATAACGACGACATCTATTCCCAGCAATATAGCGCCACTGGCTCTCCGGTTGGCACAAGAATCAACGCGACAATAGAAGATCTTGAAAATGGCTCTGAGAAGGCCACGCTTGTCGGCGGCGGGTACGTGTATGCTTATACGGATTTTGTCTGCACATTTTATCTGGGAGTACCGCCAACGTGTAGAGGGGGCGATCACAGACTCAACTTTAGGCTAGTTTTGCCTGCTCCTCTGTTAGTAGACTCGTCTTATCCGCTCGACGTGTTCGCCAATGACAGCGACCCGAACGGAGATGTGCTGACCCTCACCCATGTGAACGGGAATGCCATTGTCGAGGATGGATCAGTGACACTGCCATCTGGCGTAAGCATCACTCTGTTGGGCGGTGAGCTGGTCTATGACCCTCGGTCCGCCCCGTTTGCCATTGCCCTGCCCAAAGATGTCAGCGCCGACGATAATTTTACTTACACAATCAGCGATGGGGTTTTGACCGACACGGCCAATGTCACCGTCACACTGACTGGCGTGAATGATGCTCCTTCCGCGGAAAGCGATGAATTGAGCGCCGGAGAGGATGCAGATGGCGCGGATGTCACCGCTACACTTCTTTCCAATGACACCGACCCCGACACTGGCACAACTGCGCAATTGGCCATTTCCGCTATCGACACAACTGGCACGCAGGGACAGGTCAATTTCAACGCTGGCAACGTTACCTACAGTCCGAATGGCGCTTACGAGAGTCTAGCTGTGGGCCAAACTAGCAGCGACACGTTCCATTACACGATCACTGATCCCGACGGGCTGATTGCTACAGCGGCAGTGACCGTAACGATAAGCGGTGCCAATGATGCGCCGACCGCAGATGATGACGCGCTCTCATTTTCTGAAGAAGAGGGCGCTAAGGACGTGACGGCGTTGCTTCTCGCCAGCGATTTTGACCTTGACGATGGCGAGACCGCGCAGCTTTTGATCACAGCGATAGATTCGAGCTCGGCCAACGGACTCGTGACGCTTTCAAATGGAAGCGTGTCATACGATCCGAACGGCGCTTTCAACTGGTTGGAAGATGGCCAATCCATCACCGACCAGTTTCAGTATACGATTTCTGATCCTCACGGTGCGACCGCGACGGCGACAGCGACCGTCACCATTCAGGGCTTTGCTGGATACAGGCTTACGATTGATCGGACCGGGCTGGGCGCTGGTAGTATCACGAGTGAGCCATCTGGAATCGGGTGTGGAAGCGGCGGCGCTTGCGAAGCTTTGTTCCCTCAGGATGAAAACGTCACGCTTTCCGTTGAAGTCGAGCCAACGACCCGCTTCCAAAGTTGGGGAGGCGATTGCGCGAGCGCGAACCAAAGTGCCTGCGCCTTGACCATGAACCAAAACCGTTACGCTTTCGCGCGGTTCGAGTTGGAAAACCCGCCCGCAGGCCGCATCGTGGCCGCCACGCTTCCCGGTGCTCGTTCTGGATATATTGGAGGCGGAGATATCACCGTGTTCATGACGGTTCTCAGTCGGCAATCTACCCCAGCCCAAAGCTGTCGCGTAACAGCACCGAATAATCCACCCTTCACGCTGTCTTATCGTCAGGTGAATGCACGAAACGAAGTCATCGGCGATGCCAATCCGCTCTTTGATCTGGGCAATGGCGGGGCCATCAACTTTGTGATCGCCCTGACGCCAACACAAACGACCGACGCGAATGGTTATACATTCTTGCCGCAGATTGAATGTGAGAATGCCAATCTCTCACCCATTGAAGGCGTGAACTCGGTCTTAGTTTCGATTGGAGCGGCGCCTGTTCCGGATATCCTCTCCATTGGTGCAACGCCAACAGCCGATGGTGTGGTTCGTATTTCGGCAACGGGTAACCGTATCAGCTTCATGTCTGCCGCAGCATTGAACATCGGCGCTGGTGATGGATCAGCAGGTGCTGGCGAAGCGACTGTGACGGCCAGCGTGGATACAGGCGCAGCATCCCTGCCTCTCACGCTGGAAGTTTGTGAAACCACCAGCACAGGCGGTTGTATCACGCCAAGGGGCGTCGATAATGTCACGACCGTTTTTGAGAGCAATGTGGTGAAGTATTTCGGGGTGTTTGTTCGTGCCAATGGCGATTCAACCGTGCCGTTTAGCCCGGCTAATGCCCGTGTCTTCCTGCGGTTTGCGGATGCCAATGGCACGATCCGTTCTGCAACGAGTGCCGCAGTCTTTGCCCCCTCACCCGCGGGTGATCAGCCCGAATTTCAATCCGCAATGCCTGTGGGCCGATGGAGCGTATTGGTTAGACAGGGTGATGGCGAATGGCCAAGCCTGACCCGGGGATCGCTTTACGTTTTGCCTAATGGAACAGCTATCCTTGATGATAGTCAGTCCGTTTCTCGACTGAGTTTTGAAGGCTTTGTCGCCGCCAATGATATCGGGCGCTTCGCAGCAAATGAATCAGACGGTGCTTGGACACCAGAAGGTTCAATTCAAACCGGCCCCATCTTAAGTGAATTCCCCGGCGATCTGTGGGGCGTTCGTGATGCCAGAAGTGAAATTGCACCAGATTGGGGTGATTTATCGGGACGGTATGGTGATGGCATCCAGATCGCATCAGATGGATCGATATCTGGCACGATAGCGGGATGCATGATTTCCGGCCGGTCTCGGGCAGATAACGAGACTGCAACGGGACTCCGGGTCGCAAGTGTGAACCTGATGAGATGTGAAGCTTCCGGGGAATATCATGCCATTATCGATGCGCCCGCAAACGATCAGGCACCGGCATTACTGCTTTCCGGCTCTGACCATGGATGGCGAATGGTGAGGAACCAATAGATCATCAGAAGAAGGCTTGTCGTTAGCCATCTTCCCATACACACGATCCCGCATCATCGACACCCCCACCATGGACATACGGATTACGGTTGCCGGTGACCGCAAAGATGCGTGCTTCCCTTTCTGCTTCCCATGGCGATATCGGATCGTTCTCCGACCATTCAACAAACATTTCCCACTCTTCGTCTAGCATGCGAACGCCATGGGTATTGTCCATGTAGAACCACACCCGTGCGACATCGCCTCGATGGCAAGGCGGCGATAACCGAAGCGACGACGCTCCCCGGCCAGATCACGCAGGCGCCCACGCAAAGGCGCATCGCCCGCATCGCGCTTGCTGTTCCCCGTCAGCGTTCGGGAGACTGGTAGAACATCTTGGCCAAAGGCCGGGTATTTCTACGAGAAAAATTCTCGGCATACCTTGCAATAGAAACCGCACCCCCGGCAGCCCCTGCCCACCCCACTATTCATAAGACTTACTGTCAGCGCCAACCACGGACGGTGTTGGTGGAAATCCAGTGGAACCAAACTTTTTACAGTTTGGCCTTTTGCAGATAAGTTATTGAAAAGAATGGAGCGGGCGATGAGATTCGAACTCACGACATTCACCTTGGCAAGGTGACGCTCTACCCCTGAGCTACGCCCGCTCAACATGGGGTTCCGACTTTCGCCGGGAGGCCGGGTATATCGCGCAATCCCGGCTTAAAGGCAAGACGCTAGATTCAGCTAGCCGGAAAGCGTTTCCAGATAGAGGTCGAACCGGTCCTGCCCCCAGTATTTCTGGCCGTCCGCGATCAGGAAGGGAATACCGAACACGCCGTGTTCATTGACGGCCTCGCGGGCTTTGTCTGTCGCCGATATTATCGCTGCAGATGCTTTCAGATCGTCAGCGCCCGGTAAATCCAGATCCAGCGTCGCGGCAATGTCGGCCAGAACATCATGCCGGTTGAGGTCGCGTCCTTCGCCCCATCGCGCGTCGGAAGCGGCACACGCAAACGCGAATCCCTTTCCGGCGAGATCGGCAAAGTGAAAGGCGCGATTGGCCATCAGATTGGTCAGCTCGAACGGGTCGGGAAACGCCATCTTCAAGCCCGCCCGCGCTGTCATGCGTGGAATGTCTTCCAGATAATAATCCAGCTTGGGGCGACTGTCGGTCGGGTTGAAGAAGGGCGCGCCATCGGGCGGGCCGGTGAAGGGAATCATGGTCGGCGAAACACCCGCGGCTTTCAGCTTGGACAGACCGATCCGGGAATAGGGGCTGCGAAAAGCGAAAAAACAAATCGGCGATGTCATGTCGGCTCACTCCTGTATCGGCAGGCTGGCGCGCGCGAATTTGCGCTTGATCCCTGCACTCTATGCCCCATAACGCCAGACATGCCTGCTACCCGAGATGAATTATTCGCATTCCTCGATGAATTGGACATCGCCCACTCAACGCTCGACCATGCGCCGGTTTTTACCGTCGATGAAGGTCAGGCGATCAAGAAAAACTTGCCCGGCGGCCATACCAAGAATTTGTTCCTGAAAGACAAGAAGGGACATCTGGTGCTGGTCTCCGCGCTCGGCGATACGCCGGTCCGGGTCAATCGCCTGCACCGTCTGATCGGCTGTCAGCGCCTGTCATTTGCGAAGGAAAACGACCTGCTCGAAGCGTTGGGCGTGCGTCCCGGATCGGTGACCGCCCTTGCCCTCATCAATGACCCCGATGCGCGCGTTACTTTTGTGTTGGATGCGGAGTTGCTGGCGACCGACCCGGTCAATTTCCATCCCTTGTTGAATGACGCCACCACGGCGATATCGCGCGATGATCTGCTGAAATTTGCGCAGGCCACCGGCCATGACCCGTTAATCGTGGATTTTGCCGCGCTGGCGGCAGACGACTGACCTTGTAAAGCAACGCTGCTCGCGCCAAGTAAACCCTGACAACAGACAGACGGACGTCCATCATGAGCGAATTCTTCACGACCAACCCCGACGCGGCCCCTTCTGCGCCGCAGGCCCCCGCCGGAGATCTGGTAAAAGACGGCAGTGATCAGGGCTTCATGGCCGATGTCGTCGAGCCGTCCAAAGAAATTCCTGTCATTGTCGATTTCTGGGCGCCCTGGTGCGGTCCGTGTCGCCAGCTTGGACCGGCCATCGAAAATGCTGTGCGCAAGGCGCAAGGCAAAGTCCGTCTGGTCAAGATCAATATCGATGAAAATCCGGGCATTGCCGGTCAGTTGCAGGTGAAATCCATCCCCGCCGTCTTTGCCTTCAAGGACGGTCAGCCGGTGGATGGTTTCATGGGTGCGCTGCCGGAAAGCCAGATCAAAGACTTCATCAAGCGCCTGACCGGCGACGGTCCGGACAAGGCGGAAATCGACGCCATGCTGACACGCGCCGAGGACAGTCTCGCCTCCGGCGATCTCGGCGGTGCGGCACAGGACTTTTCACTCGCCGCACAGTCCGATCCGGAAAATCCGGCCCCGATTGCCGGCATGGCGCGGGTCTTCCTTGCGGGCGGTGAAGCCGACAAGGCGAAGGAGGTCTTGCAGCACATTCCGGAAGACAAGATGTCGGACCCGGCGGTCCAGGCTGTTTTGACGGCATTGAAGCTGGCGGAAGAAGCCGGTGAGGCGGGCGAGGTATCCGAGCTGGAACAGAAGCTGGCTGATAATCCCGGTGATCATGAAACCCGGTTCGAACTGGCCAATGCTTTGGTCGGCAAGGGCGATCTGCAAGGCGCAACCGATCAGCTCTTCCTGATCCTGGAAGCCGAGGCCGAGTGGGAAGAGGGCAAGGCGAAAGCCCGTCTTCTGGAGGTGTTCGAGGCCGCAGGCTTTGCCTCGCCCGTCGCCAAGGCTGGTCGCCGCCGCCTCTCCACTATGCTGTTCTCCTGACCAGCCCTTGGCAAATGCCTTCTAGAGCCCTAGCTCTTGGGTATGACCCGTTTGCCGACATCCCTGCCGATTTTTCCACTGGGCGGTGCCATTTTGCTGCCCGGCGAGATCCTGCCGCTCAATATTTTCGAGCCGCGCTATCTCAACATGATTGATGATGTGATGGCGGCAGACAAATTGCTGGGCATTGTCCAGACCCGCGCGGGTGGACCCGCTGATGCGCCTTTCATCGAGGCGATTGGCGGAGCCGGCATCATAACCGGATATACCGAGACCGAAGACGGGCGATATATGATCGAGCTGGAGGGCGTATCCCGTTTCGAGATCACGGCCGAGCTTGACGAGAAAACGCCCTATCGCACGGCACGTATCGACTGGTCGCTTTTTGACGGTGACCGGGCCGCACCTGATGCCCTGCTCACGGCTGACCGGCAACGTTTCACAGCTCTTCTGCGCGGCTGGTTTGCGCAGGAATCGATCAAGTGTGACTGGTCGACCGTCGAGGCCGCACCGGTGATCCGGATTGTCGACCAGATTGCGATGTCCGCCCCGTTTGCGGCGAAGGAAAAACAGGCTTTGCTGGAAGCCGAAGACGGGCGCGCCCGCTTTGATCTGATGACCGCGCTTCTGGAAAAGAAGCTGGCGGAAGGCGCAGGCGGCACGCCGAACTAGGCAGGACCATTGGGACGCGATAGAAGACAATCATGATCGAACAATCCGAAACTCCGTCTAGGGACGTTGATCCGAAGCTGCTGGAAGTGTTGGTCTGTCCGGTCACGCGCGGCCCGCTCGTCTATGACCGCAAAGCCAATGAACTGGTCTCGAAATCCGCGCGGCTGGCCTATCCGATCCGCGAGGGCGTGCCGATCATGCTCGCCGATGAAGCGCGCGAATTGAGCGATAAAGAAACCAAATGAGCCGTCCCTGGCCGACGAGGATTGATTTCTCCGCCTCCCGCAAAATCCTGACCGTTGAATTCGACGACGGACAGACCGGCGAAATTTCCTTTGAACATCTGCGCACGCATTCACCGAGCGCCGAGGTTCAGGGCCATTCCCCGGACCAGAGAAAAATCGTCACCGGCAAGGAAAATGTCGGCGTGACCGCGGCCAATCCCGTCGGTCGCTATGCCATCCAGATCGTCTTCGATGATGGCCATGACACCGGCATTTTTACCTGGGACTATCTGCGCGAACTCGCCGGGCTGGCGTAAGCCGCATCACCTCGCCCTTCGAGGCTCGCCTCCCCGCTTTCGCGGGGATAAGCCGTTCGCCCCTCAGGATGAGGTGATTTTCAACCCTCAACTCACCTCAGGC
Organism: Hyphobacterium sp.; assembly: GCA_021604625.1. Taxonomy (GTDB): domain Bacteria; phylum Pseudomonadota; class Alphaproteobacteria; order Caulobacterales; family Maricaulaceae; genus Hyphobacterium. The sequence goes on from BQJI01000001.1 coordinate 44,406, forward strand.
TGAGGCGCTTTCCCAAGGAAAGCCTCGAAGCACGCATGACTATTCCGCTGCCCGCTCGGAAGGCGCAGATGGAGCCACCATCGGCTCCAGCCCGAGATCACTGAACAGCGCACCATCCAATTCCATGTCCGGATTGGGCGTGGTCAGTAATTCCTCGCCGACAAAAATCGAATTCGCCCCGGCCAGAAAACACAAGGCCTGCAGTTCGCGACTCATGCCTTCGCGGCCCGCCGACAGGCGCACCACCGATTGCGGCATCATCAAACGCGCTGTGGCTATGGCGCGGACAAAATCAAACCCGTCTAGCGGTTTCGCATGACCCAGCGGTGTGCCCTCGACCGCCACCAGATGATTGATCGGCACGCTTTCCGGATGCGGTGAAAGCGTGGCCAGCTCGACCAGCAGGCCGATCCGGTCATCTTCGCTTTCGCCCATGCCGATAATCCCGCCGCAGCAGATATTGATCCCGGCCTCGCGCACCAGGCCAAGCGTTTCCAGCCGGTCGTCATAGGTGCGGGTGGTGATCACGCTGTCATAATATTCGCGGCTCGTATCCAGATTGTGATTGTAATAATCCAGTCCCGCAGATTTCAGGCGTTTGGCCTGATTTTCTTCCAGCATGCCGAGCGTGACACAGGTCTCCAGCCCTTCCGATTTCACCCCCGAAATCATTTCGCAGACGACCTCGACATCGCGATCCTTCAGCGATCGCCAGGCCGCGCCCATGCAAAACCGTGTCGCGCCACCGGCTTTCGCTTTTCGCGCTGCATCAAGGACATCATCAACCGGCATCAGCTTGGAGGCCTTCAGTCCGGTCTGGTGAAAGGCGGACTGGCTGCAATAACCGCAATCTTCCGCGCAGCCGCCGGTCTTGATCGACAGAAGCTGGGATTTTTGCACCGCATTGGCCTGATGGTGCTGGCGATGAACGCTTTGCGCCGTAAACAGCAAATCGTTAAACGGTGCGCGATATATCGAACCCGCCTCGTCTGCAGTCCAGTCAAAGCGGGGCTTTGACAAAGCGCTGATATCAAGGACATTTGCGGACATGACGCCTCACCCGTTTTCTTCGCCGCCGGACCCTAGAAAGAGCCAGGCCTTGCGGCAAGCAGCGAAAGGCATGTTCTGGTTTGCCTTTGCAGCAATCACCGTTCTGGCCTTGCTGCCGGGTCCGGCCGCGCCGCCACGGATTTTCGGAACAGACAAGATCGAGCACGCGCTGGCGTTTCTGGTGCTGACTTTGCTGGCAAGTTTTGGGTGGCGCGGCCTGCCATTGTGGTTTCTGGCGCTGGCCATGCTCACCTACGGGCTTGTGATCGAACTGGTGCAGGGCTCGCCCATCCTCCAGCGCACCATGTCCTTTGCTGATGTGGTCGCGGATGGTGTCGGCATTGCACTCGCCATCATCCTCGCATTCCTGCTCGGACTTCGGAAATGGTGACGCGCCCGCCCTATAAAGCCTACTATAATGGCCCGCCTCTGTTTCAGGTTGGCCTGCAACGCATTGATCCCGCGCTCTGGCTGTCACCCGACCCGGAATCAGACTGGCTCGATCTCAAAAGCCAACGCCTGGATGCCGCGCCGGAGCGCTATTATCGCGCATTGCCCTCAGCGGCGCTCGCCGAGGCCGAAGCATTGGCGCGCATCGAGGCCGCAACGGGCCACACCAGCTCCAGCCGGGACGAATCCGCCCTGATCGCAGCGGGCCGACTGGTCTCCGATGATCTGGTGGTGATGGAAAACGCCGGCGAGGGCTGGGTTTCGACCAGTCTTTTGCTTACCCAGCCGACTTTCTTTTCACTGAATGATGCCTTCAATCGCGAGCTTCACGATCTGCATGCGCCGGTGCCGGACGGTTCACCGGCTCTGGCCGGAAAAATTGCCCGCGTTTTTGATCGCATGCCCGCAGGCGAGGTGTTTGAGCGCTTTAACTGGACCGTCCAGCTGGGCCTGGAACGCCACTGGCCGCATGGCACGGCAATGCGCGAACAATTGAATACCACGCCGCTCGATGCCGCGCTTCAGGCGCTGACCCTGCGGGTCGAACGCCAGACGCTTGTCCGGCTGGAGGCGACAAACGCCATTCTGTTTTGTATCCGGATTTGCCTTGATCCGATTGCCGAGGCGCTGGCCGATCCCGAAGACCGCGCTGTTTTCGCGAAAAACTGGCGCGCCGCGTCCGATGATGCGCTGGCCTACAAGCGCTGGGGTCTGTTCAGCGCCCATGTCGAGGCCGCGCTTGCGGCACTGGACGGCCCATAGAAAAAGGCCCCGCCATTCGGCAGGGCCTTCTCCGTTTCAGATGCTGTCGACGCCTAATTGTCGGGTGTATCGTCACCCGCATCGACATTGATTGCCGCCTGCGCGGCCGCTTCCTTGCCTTCACCGGCATCAAGTTTCGCAAAATACTCGCGCGTCATCTTGAAGATCAGCGGTGACAGAACCAGCAGCGCAATCAGGTTCGGCGCCGCCATCAGCCCGGTCAATGTATCAGTGGTCAACCATACCGTATTCATCAGCGCCGTGACGTTATCACCCGCATAGAGCAGCGCCGTGGCACCCAGAATCATCAGGATCCAGGTAATCCGGAATGGCAGGATGATTTTCACGCCGAACAAATATTCCGCACAACGCTCGCCATAATAGGACCAGCCCAGAATGGTGGTGAAGGCGAACAGCGCCAGCGCAATGGTGACGAATTCATCACCAAAAGGCAGATTTGACCCAAAGGCCGCTGCAGTGATGCGGGCACCGGTTTCGCAGATTTGTGGCAAATCGCCACTCAGCGCGATAAGGCCGGCATTACATTCGGGCGGAATGACGCCGGAAGTCAGAATGGCCAGACCGGTAATCGAACACACCATGATCGTGTCGATGAAAGTTCCGAGCATGGCGATAATGCCCTGATCGACCGGGCTGTCATTCTGCGCCGCCGCGTGGGCGATCGGCGCCGAGCCCTGCCCGGCTTCGTTCGAGAAAATACCGCGTGCGACGCCGCGTTGCATGGCCAGCATCAACAACGCGCCGGAGAACCCGCCCAGCGCGGCATCATAACCGAAAGCGCTTGTGAAAACGCCGCTGAGCGCGGCAGGAATGGCATCGACATTCATGCCGACAATCACAAGGCCAACTATGATGTAGAGCCCGGCCATGGACGGGACCAGCGCACTGGCCACGCTGGCAATTCGCTTGATGCCGCCAAGGATTACTGCACCGGCAAGCACAGCAATCAGCGCGCCTGTCATCCAGTATTCCACGCCCCACGTATCATTGACGGTGCGTACAACTTCGGCGGTCTGGATGGCATTGCCTGTGCCCAACCCGGCCATGACGCCGAAAAAGGCGAATATGCCGCCCAGCCAGACCCATTTCTTGCCCATGCCATTCTTGATGTAATACATCGGACCACCGACCCGGCGCCCTTCGGAGTCAACTTCGCGGAACTTCACCGCCAGCACGCCTTCGGCAAACTTTGTCGCCATGCCGACCAGCGCCGTCATCCACATCCAGAACAGAGCGCCCGGTCCGCCAATGGCAATCGCCACGGCCACACCGGCAATATTTCCGGTACCAATGGTCGACGACAACGCCGTCATCAGCGCTGCAAACGGCGTGACATCCCCTTCACCGCTGGCTTTCCGGCCCTTCATCAGCTCACCAAAGGCAAAGCCGATTTTTCTGAGCGGCATGAATTTCAGGAACACTGTCAGATACAGACCGGTCCCCAATAACAGGACCAGCATCGGCGGACCCCAGACGAAGTTGTTCACTTCGCCGACATAGCCGGAAATGATCTGTCCAAATGTTGCGGCTTCAGCGTCCATAATCTCTCCCCAGGATTTATTCGAAGCGCAGATTAGGAAGGTCTGACTATGACGCAACGGGTTTTTGCGGAGAGTGACGTAATCGTGTCCGAAATTTAACGGGCGCCATTGCGCGCCTTCGACCATAATTGGCAAAATATTGCGGAGTTTATCGATTATGAGCAATCATGCACTCGTTGGTTTTCTGGCCGTCATTTTTCTTTCGGCCCCGGCCCTCGGGCAGGATAATCCTTCCATTGACGCCGCGATGCGCGCCCGCGTCGTAAATGGTGTGGCAGAGCAGGTTGAAGCAAATTTCTACGATTCAGGCCTTGGCGCGGAGATCGCCACCGATCTCAGGGCCCGCCTTGCAAACGGTGAATTTGACGATGCGGCCGATGCCGCCAGCCTGTCCGACCAGCTGACGGCCATTCTATACCCGTCGGATTCTCATTTCGCCGTCCGATATTTTGGACCGCCTCCACCGACGAATGGTGCGGGTCAACCCGACCAGCGCGGCAATCCCTTCGCGGCGGGAAGCCGCGTCAATTACGGCTTTCAGGAAGTTTCCATTCTGCCGGGCAATGTCGGCTATATCGACATGCGTCTGTTTTTCCCCGTCCAGCAGGGTGGTGACACCGCCTTGGCAGCTCTGAATTTCATTGAACATACCGACGCTGTGATTTTCGACATGCGCCAGAATGGCGGCGGCACGCCGCAAATGGTGCAATTCCTGATCAGTCACTTCCTCGACCCGAACTCGCCAACCGTGATCAATACGTTCAGGGCCAGCAATCGCGACTATCCGGGGGAGCTTCTTTCCCTGGCCTATCTGCCGGGCGCAGCACGGCCTGATGTCCCGCTTTATGTCCTGACCAGCAGCCGGACCGGCTCGGCGGGCGAAGCCTTCCCCTACCATCTGCAAGCGATGGAGCGCGCGACCATTGTGGGAGAGACAACATACGGCGCTGGCAATCCCGGCGGGTTTGTTCCCGCTGGCGAGGGGTTCGGCGTGTTCGTTTCAAATGCGCGGACCCAGAATCCGGTCACAGGCACAAACTGGGAAGGTGTGGGCGTTGTACCGGACGTGGCGACAACAAGCGACGACGCGTTGGAGACCGCCCTCGGGCTCGCCTATGGCGCCATCCTTGAAACCGCAGAAGAACCCGGACATCGCCAATCCATCGAATGGGCACGAGAAGTGATCAATGCACGCCTCGATCCACCGGCTTTCGATGTCGCCGCCAATATGGACATCGCCGGACAGTATGGCGAACGCCGGATCTATGCAGAAGATGGCACGTTATTCTATCGACGCGGCGATCAATCGGGCCGACCGCTGATCTATCTGGGCGACGATCGCTTTATGATCGAAGGGCTGGAAGATATTCGCGTGACCATTCAGCGCCAAAACAACCGCGTCATATCAATTTCACTGCAGCAAGCGGGTGGGCCAGCAGATGTGTCGATGCGAACGGGCGATTAATTCACTTCGATCGCAAACACGCCCCACACCCAGTCACTGTCATCTGTCCCGGCGAGCGCATCATCGCTTTCGCGGGGCCAGACGATCATCGCCGGGCCGAAACCGCCAATATTCAACGCCTGCCCATCCATGCGGATGGCGAGGATGACATCGTGATCATTGATCCGGGCCAGTTCGATATCGCGTTGATAGCCGTCCAGCGCCGTGATGGTCAGCGTATCGCCTTCCGGACCAGCCACCGCCAGCACATCGCGCAAAAGCGGGCCGGAAAAGGTCCGCATTTCGCCGCCCATCGGATAGGCCACCCGAATTGTGTGCTGGTCCATATCGGCCAGGCTGGCAAACGGCATCACACACGCCGCGTCGAATTCAATGCCATAGGCGCGGAATAAAGGCTCCGTGACAGCATCGACGGGGCCGCGATCCACCGTGCTGATATCGCCATACAGGGTGACGAGATCGCCGCCTTCGGCAAAGTCCGGATCGCCGGAACACGCCGCCAAACTTAACGCTGCGAGAATGGATGCTGCGAACCGGATCATGTTTGCCCCCTTGTTTGCAGCGCAGCATAGATGAGTCGCGACGCGGTTTGAATGGGGGGTGAGGCGAATTTCCGCTTACTGGAATAATTGCCGGTAACGGCTTTCATCCTGCAGAGTGAGGATAACGGAGGTTTCGCCCATCGGACGGTTGAGAATATTGCCCCCGCCAAAGCGCCAGCCTTCGCCGGATTCGGCCATCGCCGCATATTCGGTCAGTTCTTCCTCGACATTTTCATAGCGCGTGCGGAACATCAAAAACACATAGCGCACGCCGGGCCGGTAACAATGCCCGCGCTCGGTGCAGGGCAAGGTCCCGGCATCAATCGCGCCCGCCTGCAAGACCTCGATGGAGGTCAGCGCCCCGGTACGATTACGGCTATCAGTCATGAAACGCAGATAACGTTCGCGTGGCCACCATTGGCGGATGCGGCGGTCGGTCAGCTGGTATTGCGCGTAATGATCTTCTTCCTGCCAGGCATTCAGCCAGTCGAGAAAAACGCCATAGGCTTCGCGCACGTCGGCGTCGCTGGCAGGCTCGACATCCTGAGCGAACGCCGGCGCAGAAGCACACAAGACCGCCATCAGCAGGATCAATCTCGGCAGGGAAAAGGCATGCAAGGCTTTCATGGGCGCAGAATTGGACGCGTCTGCCCGCAGCGCAACTCACGATAGGGTGAGGGATGGGTTAGCGGAATTGGGCCCTGGCGGGACAGCCATCGCTCGCACTTAATTTTTGGCTTGCCTGGCCGAAACTCGCGATAGCGAGCGAAGGCTGGCGCACCCGACAGGATTCGAACCTGTGACCTCTGCCTTCGGAGGGCAGCGCTCTATCCAGCTGAGCTACGGGTGCATTGGAGCGGTGGAATAACCCAATGACGGCGAGGGTGCAATCACGTCTAGCGCCGCCCGGACATGGCGTCCGCGCGCAAGGCGAGTTTCAGCAGTAATTCCCCGCCCAGAAGTTCGGCCGGGGCCGCTCCGGCGCGTTTCATCTGGCGTTCGGCCTCGAAGGCAGCCTGCCGCGCCTGATCCAGTGCCCGGTCCGACCACAGCGACACCTGACGCTTGAACGCATCGGCGGCCGGGCCAAAGCGCGGCGCGCCCAGACGCATGGCCGCATCGGGCCCGCCGGATTTGGCTTCCGACAACAGATCAATCCGGCGCTGGATATTTCGAACGAGCCCCACACCGCTGGCCCCGCCGGCCCGCGCACGCGCCCAGCTATCATCTGCGGCTTTGACCTGCCCGGACATGGCGGTGTCCACCACACGGTCGAGCGCAGCCTCGCCGCCAGCCGCTGCGCTGGCCTCGATATCGGCGAGTGTCACCACATCATCACTCGGCTCGCGCACGCCTTGCGGACCTTTATAGAGAATGAGCTTGTCGATTTCCGAGCGCGCCACGCCGCGATCGCCTTCAATCAGCGGCAGGAAGCGCGCGCGGGCCTCGGCGTCAAAACTCAAACCCTCCGCCGCCAGCGCCTCATCGGCGAAGCTGATCAGATCGCGCCCGGTCTCGGCATAGCAGGGTACCGCCAGGGCTTTTTTCGCCGGCTCGAATGTCTTGCGCAATTTGCCTGCCGGTTTCAGATCCCCGGCCTCGACGATCAGCCAGGCTTCGGCCAGTGTTTTCCCGGCTTCAAAATCCTTGAGAAATTCGGCAATCGGCGCGCCGCCCGCCTCGGTGGCGATCTGCGCGCGCACGAGGCGGTCGCCACCCATCATCGACAGCGCCGCCATGGAATCCGACAGTGCGGCCGGATCGGCCTTCATGTCTTCATCGGTCAACTTGGTGACGTTGAAAGGGTCGTCCGGATCATCAACGAGGGTTTTGGCCAGCGCATTAGCGCGCTCGCGTACCAGTCCGCGGTCGGGTCCATAGATCAGCCATGCGGTCAGATCACGATCGGGTTTTGCCAGTCGTGCCGCAATATCGCGGCCCGTCGCCTTCACTGGCCAGCGCGGTTCATGTGCCGCGCAACACGCAAGGCAATACGGTCTGCCGCTTCACGTGCGGCGCGTTCCTCGGCATCCCGGCGCGCGCTGATGGCGGCATAGGGCTGGGCGGGGATGTCAAATGTGGCTTCGGTCCGGACGCGCTCCGTCAGTAGCGGATTATCGGTCGCGACCTCGACCAGCGAAAAATCAATCGACAGCGTCAGAACTGCGCGTGAGGCAATGTCATTGGAGCCCACGCCCAGACGACCGGTGCTATAGTCGGCTTCGGCGACCAGACGATAGCGTCCGCCGGTAGGGGATCCGAAACGGTCATTCAGGGCTTCGCTCAACATCTGGTCGATGCGTTCCTGACCATCCACATCAATCGAGATCGACCGCAGCGCGCCCACCTGTTGCGACGTGCCATAGAGCGGCTGGAAAGCGCAGGCCGATAAAACAAGCGCGAGGCTCGATATCAGAACAAGAAAAACGACACGTTTCATATCTAGCCCGCCACAATGTTGACGATCCGGTCCGGGACCACGATCACTTTACGCACATTAAGCCCTTCCAGCGAACGCGCCACCCCCGGATCGGCCAATGCGGCTTTTTCTGCGGCGTCCTTGTCGGTTCCCTTGGCGATTTCGATCTGCCCGCGACGTTTGCCATTCACCTGAACCGGCATTGTCACCGTGTCATCAACCAGCAAGGCCGGGTCCGCTTCCGGCCATGCGGTGGTCGCCAGAATGCCGTCCTGTCCCAGACGCTCCCAGCAGGCTTCCGCCAGGTGCGGCATGAAGGGCGCGATCAGTTGCGCCAGGATTTCCAGGGCCTCGCCATGGGCGGCGATATCCGCGTCATTCCGCGCCGTAAACTTGCGCAGACTGTTGACCAGATCATGCACTTTCGCGACAGCGGAATTGAAACGGAAGCCTTCAATTGCGTCGGTGACATCGCGGATCGAACGGTGTGCCGCTTTGCGAAGGTCCAGCCCGGCGGCACTGACGCCGCTCAAATCCGCATCGCTCTGTCCGGTAAAGTCATCCACCAGACTCCACAGCCGTTGCACGAAGCGCCAGACGCCATCGACGCCGCCATCCGTGTATTCCACATCGCGTTCCGGCGGGCTGTCCGACAGTACGAACCAGCGCGCCGCATCGGCACCATAAGTGTCGATGAAATCATCGAGATCGACGACATTCTTTTTCGACTTGGACATTTTTTCGATGGCACCGACCGTGACCGGTTTTCCGGTTTCGATCTCGAATGTCTTGCCGTCGCGCTCGTCAATTTCAGTCGGAGCCAGCCATTTCCCGGCTTCCGATTTGTAGGTTTCGTGCGTGACCATGCCTTGTGTGAACAATCCGGCAAATGGTTCACCGTCAGGCATGTCGATCAGGCCGCAATCGTGCAGGGCGCGGGTAAAGAAGCGCGCATAGAGCAGGTGCAGAATGGCGTGTTCGATACCGCCGACATATTGGTCCACCGGCATCCAGCGCTGGGCCTCGGCCGCATCAAACGGCTTGTCGTTCGGCCACGGCGAAGTAAAGCGCAGGAAATACCAGGACGAGCATACGAACGTATCAAGCGTATCGGTTTCGCGTTTTGCAGCGCCGCCGCATTTCGGACAGTCGACATTACGCCAGGAATCGTGACGATCCAGCGGATTGCCGGACTTGTCGAAGGTGACATCGGCAGGCAATTCCACCGGCAATTGATCTTCCGGCACCGGAACAACGCCGCAGCTTTTGCAATGCACGACGGGAATCGGACAGCCCCAATAGCGCTGGCGCGAGACCAGCCAGTCACGCAGCCGGTAGGTGGTGGCACCTTCGCCCAACTTGCGTTTTTCCAGCTCGTCAATCGCACGCTCGATTGCGTCTTCTGTACTCAGCCCGTCCAGAAAGCGCGAATTATAGATCGTGCCAGCACCGGTATAAGCGTCGTTCGTAATGGTGTGCGAGGCCGCGTCCGTATCGGGCGGCAAAACCACCGGCGTCACCGGCAGGCTGTATTTGCGGGCAAAATCGAGATCGCGCTGATCACCGGCAGGCGAGCCGAAGACCGCGCCCGTGCCATAGGTCGACAGAACGAAATTGGCCGACCAGACCGGAATTTCCCAGTCCTTGTCGAAGGGATGCAGGACTTTGACGCCCAGATCGACGCCTTTCTTGGGCGCTTTCTCGATCTCTTCTTCCGTCCGGCCGGAGGCCTGACAATCGCGGGCGAAACGCTCCACCAGCGGATTGTCATCCGCCAGCGCTGTGGTGATGGCGTGATCCGACGCCAGCGCCAGAAAACTGGCCCCGAACAGCGTATCCGGACGGGTCGTGAAAACGGTAATGCCGTCGCAGCCGAACCGGATTTTATCTTCCGTGTCGGCGAACGGGAAGGTCACATGCGCGCCGCGCGACCGGCCAATCCAGTTGGCCTGCATCAGGCGCACCTTGTCCGGCCAGCGATCCAGCCTGTCGAGGCCATCCAGCAAGGCATCCGAATAATCGGTGATCTTCAGGAACCACTGGTCGAGCTCGCGCTGCACGACCAGCGCGCCGGAGCGCCAGCCGCGCCCGTCAATCACCTGCTCATTGGCGAGCACGGTATTATCGACCGGATCCCAGTTGACTTTCGCCTGCCGGCGTTCGACCAGGCCTTTTTCGAAGAATTTCAGGAAAATCGCCTGCTGATGACGGTAATAGTCGGGCTCGCAAGTTGCGATCTCGCGATCCCAGTCCAGCGCCAGCCCCAGCCTTTGCAGCTGGCCGCGCATGACGTCGATATTTTTCAGCGTCCAGTCGCGCGGATGCACATTACGTTCGCGCGCGGCGTTCTCGGCGGGAAGGCCAAAGGCATCCCAGCCCATCGGATGCAGGACATCAAACCCACGCGCGCGCTTGTACCGCGCCACAACATCGCCCATCGCATAATTGCGGGAATGGCCGACATGGATTTTCCCCGACGGATAGGGAAACATTTCAAGGACATAGTATTTGGGGCTATCAGACGCTTCGCGCGGCGCGCAATCCACACCCTGATCCGCCCAGATGCTCTGCCATTTCGGCTCGGCGTCTCTGGGATTATATCGACTCATGGAAATATCCTGAACCCGCGCAATCGGCCCGGGCGGCTAGATTATTCGTCCAGTGTGGAAATCCGCAACTGCCGGGCCCGCGTCAGGATCGCATTCTCGATATCGACTGCGGTGGCTGGCGTCACGCTGGCATCAATCCACTCACCTGTTTCATTGCGTTCCTGGCGGAACACACGAACAGAAAGCGCATCGCCGCGAAGGCGCGTGTCGAGGATATAGACCGTCACCTGAAAGCGCTCGCTGGGCAGCTCCGGGTTCGCATACCAGTCGGTGACGATGACGCCGCCAAACGGGTCGACTTCACGCAGCGGCATGAAGCTGATCGTGTCGAGGCTGGCGCGCCAAAGGAAGCTGTTGACGCCGATGCCAGCCGGGCGCTGAACCTCGGAATTATTGGACATGCCAGGGAGGCGAAGTCCGCTACGGCCTTCTGTGTCGGACTGTGACCCGCGCGAGGATGAGCATGCCGCAAGCGCCAGAACAGATAGCGCAAGAATCGGCAAGGAAAGGGAGCGGCTGAACTTCATCTCTCGATCTCCATGAGAATCCGGGGGTATTCAAGCCTGACAGCCCGAATGCGTGGTGATCTATACCATTTCCTTCGCGCATGGAAACCACCCCCCGCACCTTATTCATTGCGATCTGGCAATTTCCCATCGTGGCTTTCAGGCCACATTCGCCTTTTTCTTGCCATAATTGCCGCGCCACTCGCTTGACGCTGAGGGGGTTAGCGGTGTGGATTGCGGTCTTCGTCCGGGGGGACGGGGCCGACCGGCGGGGCCGCGAGAGGCAAAATGACGCAGAAAACCAGCGCGATACTATTCTCCGCGCTTTCTGCAGCACTCGCGGCCGCGCCGGCGCATTCTTTCCAGAATTCCGATCATGAGACCGACCTGGGTTCGACGGTCGAGTTTCGCTTGCGCGCAGACGCCGCTCTTGTCCTGACCGGCGGCGATAATGGCAGCCATATTCTGGCGGATTTCGAGACCCGGTTCGAATGGGAAGGCATTTCCGATAGCGGCTGGCGCTGGGGGGTCGAACTGGGCCTCCATGCGCAGAGTGATGTCCGGCGTGAAGGCTTTGCCAATACCGCAGACCCGGCACTTGGCGCGCCGCGTCGATCTCTGGCGACCGGACGCTATCGCGGCGGGTCGGCCGCAACCCGCCGCGATGCCTTCGCGATGGAACGTCTCAATGTTTTTCTGAAAACCGGATGGGGCGACTGGCGCGTCGGACTGACGCCAGGCGCGGCCCGCGTAGAAGCCATAAATCTGCCGACCGGGTCGGCTTATATCAGGCTGGATGGCGGGCCGCTCGGCCTAGGCGATCAGGTCCTCACCCGCACCGAGAACGCTGGATCGGGTTTTGGTCCGTTCATTGTCTACTCCACGCCCCGTATCGTCGGGCTTCGGGCGTCGGCCTCTTTTGCACCGCAGGCACGTTATTGTGCGATCGATCTGTGTCTCAATGACGCGATACCGGGCGGCGCCGGTTCAGCCAGCCTGGAATACGTCTTCGAAACGGGCCTCAGCTTTGATCATACTTTTCCACAGTCCGGCCGCATCGAAGCCGCCGTGAATGTCGTAACGGGCGCGCCGCTCTCGGTTGAATTTGCAGAAGATTATACCGCCTGGGGCGCGCAATTCCGGTGGTCGAGAGATGGAATGTCGCTCGGCGTGTCAGGCCTTACAGCCAATAACGGCGTGTCCGGCGCGGATTATCATGCGCTGGCGCTCGCAGCGCGCCATGATGTCGGCGACTGGAGTTTTGGCGGCGAACTGGCCTGGTCAGAGGATGATTACCTTCAGGAATCTGAAAATTCGGTGCAGATCACCCTCTCGCGCCTTGTGGGCGATCAATTCAGTGTGACCTTTGGACTACACAATGCGGATCGCGAATTCGCCATCTCTTCTGTTCAAAATGCTGTTATTATTCAGGAAAACACCACAAATGCGTTTCTGGAATTCAGTTTTCGAAACTGAACGACAGAAAGTTTGATCTTAAAACGTTGTAATTCTGAGATTCGCCTCTTCGCGTTTGACGCTTATTTGGCTAAGGTGTTTTTGCAATGAGGGGCATTATGGCATGAGCCAGGTGTTAAAGGCATGGACGATCGCTATCGCGGTCGCGGGGGCAGTTGCCATCGCGCCGGGCGCTTTTGCGTCTCAGGATGTGGTCAGTGCATCGACCGATTCCGATGCCCAGCCCTGGTATGAAGCCTTTACCTTCTCGTCCGATAGCGCACCGGGTGTGGATCTCGATCTGCCCGGTAATGAAATCGAATTTTCCGGCGGTAATAGCTGGGGCTTCACGCTCGGCATTGATGATCGCGAAGACCAGCGCTTCGAGTTCGACTCGATCGAGGCGGGTGCCTATTTCGACCTGAATTCACGTTTCCGCTTTGGCGGTTCGGTTCGGTTTTCAAACACCGATAATCTGATCCTTGGTCCGCAATCCAACGAGCGTGAGCCGCAGGTCAAATTCGAATCCGCTCTGCGCTTCTAGATCGACAAGCCGCCAATAGCGGCCAGTCCCGAAAATCCTGAGCCTGCCAGACGTTTTGCCGTGTCTGCAGTTATGCCGCCCAGCGCATAGACGGGCAGCGGCGCGGTTCGAACCAGCCGCCGCGCCCGCAAGACGCCCAGTCCATTGGTCCCGGCGTGACTGCGCGTTTCAAAAACCGGCGACAGGAATGCGGCATCTGCGCCAGCACGCGCCGCCCGTTCAAGTTCGCGGCGGTCATGGGCAGCCATTGTCATCACCCCATCGCCATGGGCCTGCCGCCATCGGGACGCGTCGCAAAAGCAGCGCGCCGGCCAGTGCACACCGTCCGCATCACAGGCCGCCGCGAGGTCCGGATCGGCAGCGATGAGCAGGGTCAGACCGCGTTCGCGGGCAATCGCCGACAGTTTTGCCGCCTCCACAAACCGGTCGTCGCGGCCAAAATGGCGATAGATCAGCGCGCAACCCTTCGGCAGGCCTGCTGCATAGGCCAGCACATCCGGCGTTCGCACCGGGTCTGTCATTGCCACCAGCGCCGGAAGAGTGCCCGGCAGTCCCGGCCATCTGGCGGCGAGCCTTGCCAGCGCGGCAGCTTGGGAATAGGTGCGAGAGGCCATGACAGATGCTGTAACCGAATTCGCCGCGCGCCGGAATGACATCCTGAAGCGTATCGGCACCGCCGCCAGAGCCGCGGACCGATCCGTCGGTGACGTTGCGCTGGTTGGCGTGTCCAAAAAACAACCCGAAGATCGTATCGAGACGGCGCTCGCGTCCGGTCATCGCGTCTTCGGCGAAAGCCGCGTGCAGGAAGCCGAGGCGCGCTGGTCGCCGCGTCGCGTAGACTACCCGGATCTGGAATTGCGACTGATTGGGCCTTTGCAGACCAACAAGGCGGAGCAGGCCGTGGCATTGTTTGACGTCATTGAAACGCTGGACCGATTGAAACTCGCGCGCGCACTTCGCAAGGCGATGGACAGGACCGGGCGATGTCCGAGCCTTTATGTGCAGGTCAATACCGGCGAGGAAGACCAGAAAGCCGGGATCGCCCCACATGATGTCCCGGATTTTCTTGAAAATTTGCGGTCAGAATTCGGCTTCGAGATTGACGGATTGATGTGTATTCCCCCCGTCGACGAGCCCGCCGGGCCGCATTTCGCTCTTCTGGCAGACCTCGCCGCCGCGAATGCCATTGCCAATCTCTCAATGGGCATGAGCGATGATTTTGAAACCGCCGTGAAGTTTGGCGCCACCAGTGTGCGTGTCGGCTCTGCCCTGTTCGGGACACGCCCTAGCGCCTGATCTCCAGAATATCGCCAACTTTCGCTTGCACCAGCACGGCCTCCAGATCCGCGCGCGCCAGCGCGACACAGCCCAGCGTCGGTGAATAATCCGGCTTCGCGCAGTGCAGGAAAACCGCCGACCCTCTGCCGGCAACGGGCGGATCATCATTGTGCGACAGCACGACCACGATGTCGTAAAGTTCGTCCTTGCGGATCATCTCTTCAGCAGAGGCGGGATAAGGCAGCCGAACAGGCCGATTGTAGGCGGCGTCTGCCGGATCATCACACCAGCCATCATCGGCACGGATAGTTCGGACGGGCAAAACCGTCTTCGGCGCATCGCCGCGATCCACGCGATACAGCACACGCCGCAGGACATAAGTCCCGAGCGGTGTGGCGCCGTCGCCCTCCACTTTTTCGGTTTCGTGTTTCACTCCGCCCTTGCCAAGCGCCGCGCGAATCACGGTCTCGCCGATCTGAAACCGGCCATCAGAGGTCACGATGAAACGGGTCATGGCAAATGTTTTCCCGGAAATACGGCGTAATTCGAGCGGTTGGCGCGGGACGCCTGCAAGCGATTGCTCGCCCAAAGCGGCGTCCCGGTCGCCTCCCCCACCACGGAGGTTTCACGCTGCCGGGCGCACCCGCCCCCGCGTGTTGAACGTTAACCATGCAATTTTGCGGCCATTTTTCACGGAGCGATGACGGGCCGAACACGCTTTTGTGGGCTTGACCGTGATCGGCGAGGCGGTCATTTCTGCCGGGAAATTTCAGCCGCCCGGCAGGAATTGCCTCCCGTCCAAAAAATGGCATGATCACACTATGAGCGCTAAAAAGACGATTCTCTGCGTCGATGATGACGACGATCTCCGCGAAACCCTGATCGAACAATTCGGGTTTCATGATGAATTCGAGGTTCGCGATGCGGACACGGCCACCAAGGGCATAAAGATCGCGCGCGACGAACGCGTCGATATTGTGTTGCTGGACGTCGAATTGCCGGACATGGACGGGCGCGAAGCCTGTCGATTGATGCGCAAGAATGGCGTCACCGCACCGATCGTCATGCTGACCGGGCAGGACACGGATGCCGATCAGATATTGGGGCTCGAATCCGGTGCCAATGATTATGTCACCAAGCCGTTCAAATTCTCGGTGCTTCTGGCGCGGGTCCGCGCCCATCTGCGCAGCCATGAGCAGAGCGAGGACGCCGTCTTCCAGATCGGACCGTACGAGTTTAAACCCTCGATGAAGCTGCTTTTGACAGCCGACGAGCGAAAAGTGCGCCTTACCGAGAAAGAGACCAATATCTTGAAATATCTCTATCGCTCGGGCGGCAAGCCGGTGTCGCGCGACGAGCTTCTGCACGAGGTCTGGGGCTATAATCCCAATGTCACCACCCACACGCTGGAAACGCACATTTATCGCCTGCGGCAGAAAATCGAGCCCGATCCGTCGCGCTCGCGACTTCTGATCAC
>BQJI01000002.1 GCA_021604625.1 Hyphobacterium sp.
GGCGACGGCAATGGCAAACGCTTCCGGCTCTTCGAGATGCGGCGCGTGGCCAGAACGAGCAAAGCTGATGCGCTCGGCATGTGGTATGGTGTCGACGAGAAACCGGCTCGTCGCCGGGCTGTAGGATTGGCTGCAGGCGCCGTGCATGACGCAGGTTGGAATGGACAGGCCGGACAGGCCGGGGCGAAAATCGGCGTCGGTCATCGAGGCCCATAGCGCAGCCATCGCTTCGCTATCATTGCCGCGCATCTGTTCGAGAAGTTCGGCGAGTTGATCGGTGATCACATAATCCCGCGCGAACATGCGGCGGGAGAAAGCCGACGCGAAAGCCCACCAGTCGGCCCTGATGTCAGCCTCAAGCTCGCGATTCATTTCAGCATCAAGGCCGCGCTGCATACCCAGCGACCAGTTAGCATCGTTCAGAACACGGGGGCTCATATCTTCGATAATCAGACCGGCCAGACCGTCCGGGCCGCGCGCTTCGATCATGTTCCATAAAACTGACGCGCCCATGGACCAGCCGAGCGCCACGGCATTCTGGAGATCCAGCGTATCTATAAGTTCTGCGACATCTCCGGCCAGCCGCTCGATCGACAGAGGCCCGTCTCCTGGCGGTGTCAGGCCATGGCCGCGCAGATCCGGAACAATCACGCGGAACTCGTTTTGAAGGCGCGAGGCCAATTCCGCGAAAAAGTCGCGATTCACCGCCCAGCCGTGAACCAGAAGCAGGGTGGGGCCCTGCCCGGCATCACTGAACGCCATACGAACGCCGTCTCGCAGCGTAATAAACGCAGCGGGCGTGTTGGACGTCAGGCTGACCGAAGATAGCGTCACGAAACTCTGTTCTCCCCGCACATGGCCTGCTTGGGGCCAAATCGTGCATATTGATTTCTCTGTAACTTTGTGAAAACTGAATCATATGTCAACTTCGAATAACGATACTTCCGCCAAGACCCCCAAAACCGCCCGCGGTGAACGCACCCGAAAACGGTTACTGGATGCCGCTGAGCGCGAGTTTGGTGAGCACGGATTTCACACGACTTCAATCGGTGAAATCACCCGTCGAGCGAAGGTCGCGCTTGGCACTTTCTATGTATATTTCGATTCAAAGGACGAAATATTCAGAGACCTCGTCGCCCATATGGGTCAGGTCACGCGTGCCTGGATTGCCGAGCGCGTCGCCGGATCAGCCGACCGACTCGAAGCCGAGCGACAGGGCGTCAAGGCGTTCATCGACT
The DNA here is from genome assembly GCA_021604625.1 of Hyphobacterium sp. GTDB lineage: Bacteria > Pseudomonadota > Alphaproteobacteria > Caulobacterales > Maricaulaceae > Hyphobacterium. The sequence goes on from BQJI01000002.1 coordinate 1,239, forward strand.
TTGCGCGCGCCCATTCCGATCTCTACCGCATCGTGATGGAAGCCCAGTTCGTCGCACCCGACGCCTATCGCGATTATTATGACGGCTTTGCAAAAGGTTATCAGCGTAATCTGAAAGAGGCGGCCGAGCGCGGTGAAATCCGATCAAATGACCCGGAAACGCTGGCCTGGGCGCTGATCGGCGTCTCGGTGTTTTTGGGCCTGCGCTTCGGCGTCTGGGACAAGGCCGGTTCGTCAGAAGACCTGGCCGATACCGTTTATGACCTCCTCAAGCACGGGCTCGCTGTAAAATGACCCGGGAACCGGTCGTCCGGCGCACTGTTCGCGACAATGCAACCTGGCTGACCTTGTCGCGCCCGGGGCGCGGCAACAGCCTGACGCTGGACGTGCTGGATCAGTTGCGTTCAGCCATCAACACATTGCCGACCGGTCAGCCTGTGGTTCTGACGGGTGACGGGGCGGCTTTCTCGACCGGCGGCGATATTCTACCCTTCCTCCAGCATGCCGGCGATCCGGATGGGCTACGCGACTACGCCCGACGTCTTGTTGGAGCCCTGAATGAAACCCTTCTGACGCTTCACGCCCGTGAATTCCCGCTCATCGCCGCCGTTAACGGGCCGGTGACTGGCGGGTCGTTGGGTCTGGCACTGATTGCGGACAGAATCGTGATGGCGCGTTCGGCATTCGTACAACCTTATTACGGCGTTATGGGGTTTGCACCGGATGGTGGCTGGACCGCGCTATTGCCCGACAGGATCGGGGTCGCACAGACTCGCGCCTGGATCGCGAACGACACCCGGCGCTCCGGTGAGGCCTGCTTTCGGCTAGGCGTGTGTGATAGTGTCATTGACGACGACAGCTTCGATGCGGCGGTCGCTGCTGAAATCGCCAGATTGCAGTCACTGGATGCCGGCGTGCTCTCTACCACCCGCCAACTGCTCGGGCCGGATCGTAATACACTGGCCAAAGCACTCGACGCTGAATGTGAGGCTTTTATTGCCCAAATTACCCGCGCCGAAACCATAGCCCGCATGCGTGCCTTCGCCGCGAACGGCAAGATGGTCAGGGGGAAATGATGGACTTTCTGCCTGATATCACAGTCCAGCGCGCGCGCCTGTCACCGGACGACGTGGCATTGACAGAGATCGGTACCGGCAAAAAACGGACCTACGCGCAGCTTGACGAGCGCGCAGCGCGGGCCGCCAGTGTCCTTGCCGAACTGGATGTGAAAACCGGTAACCGGGTCGCCATTCTGTGCCGCAACCGAATCGCGTTTTTCGAGTTATTATTTGGCTGCGCAAAACTCGGCGCCATTCTGGTGCCGCTGAACTGGCGAATGCCGGCGGCCGAATTGTCGCCGCTCATCGAGGATTGCGATCCTGCGCTCATTATTCATGGGCGCGAAGATGACGCCGCGGCGGAAAGCCTTGCTTCTGCTCATTCAATAGCAAGCCTGAATCTCGACGATCCGGATGATTTCGAAACCCGCATGGATCAGGTGGACCCGATCATCGGACGCGCACAATGGCCAGGATCCGACCCCTGGTATCTGATCTATACGTCAGGCACGACCGGCCGCCCCAAGGGCGTGATCCAGACCTACACGATGGCGATGGTCAACTATATCAATATCGGCCAGGCCATCGGTTTGCGCGGCACCGATTCCACTCTGAATTTCCTGCCGCTATTTCATACCGCCGGCATTAATCTACATACACTTCCGGTCCTGATTGCGGGCGGTACCGCCCACATTTTGCCGGGCTTTGACGCCGACGAGACCTTGCAGATGATCGCAGCGGGCAAGATTGACGTTTTTCTTGGTGTCCCGGCCATCTATCGCGAACTTAGCCTGCATCCCGATTTCGCCGATACCGATCTTTCGCGCGTCAGACATTGGGCATGCGGCGGCGCGCCTTTGCCGGATTCGCTGGTCGAATGCTTCGCCGCGCGCGGCCCGCGCGTATGTAACGGTTTTGGCATGACCGAAACCGGCCCGACCGCCTTCCTGTCCAATCCAGAAGCCGCCACGACAAAAATCGGCTCGGTCGGCAAGTCCCAGATTCTGATCGAGTCGCGGATTGCGCGTAGTGATGGACGCGAAGCCGGTATCAACGAAGTCGGTGAAATCCAGTTTTTCGGACCGGGCCTGACTCCGGGATACTGGAATCGCCGCGATGAAACAGCCGCGCTTTATACCGATGATGGCTGGTTGAAAAGCGGCGATCTGGGCCGCCGGGATAGCGATGGCTACGTCTTCGTCGAAGGCCGGATCAAGGACATGTATATTTCTGGCGGTGAAAACGTGTATCCGGCAGAAATCGAAAATGTCCTGGCCGGCCATCCAGACATTATCGAGGCGGCAATCCTGGGCGAAACCGATGCCAAATGGGGAGAAACCGGCTGCGCCTATGTTCAGCTGAAAACCGGCATCACCGGCGATCCGGACGTGCTGGCAGATTTTTGCCGCGAACGCCTGGCAGCCTTCAAAATTCCGGCGCGTTTTGTATTCGTCGAAGACCTGCCGCGCACTGCGGCCGGCAAGGTCCAGAAACATCTCCTCCAGAAATGAGCGAACCCATGCCCCGATCCGCGCGTCTCGCACGAACAATGACGCAAACCGATTTTGATGAATTTGCCCGGCTCTCCGGCGACGCTAATCCCATTCATATCGATGCGGCCTTCGCCGCGAAAACACCGTTTGCAAAACCGGTCGCGCATGGTGCGTATCTTTGCGCGATCTTGCGGGGTCTCGTTGCAGATCTCGTGCCCGGTTGTCGACAAGTCTGGCAAAATGTCATGTTCCCAAACCCCGCAGCTGTTGGCGAGACATTGATTTTCACCGCCACCCTTTCCGACAAAGGCGATCAGGCCCGGCATCTGACACTGGAAGCCCGGCGCCACAGCGATGATGCCTTATGCGTTTCTGGCGAGACGGAGGTGACGTCATGAAAGTCGGTGACACCGCCCGGAAAAGCCGCGTCTTCAGCCCTGACGAAATCGGGTATCTGAACCGGTTGACCGGATGCACGTCCCCGATAGACACCATCCCGGAGCCGCTCATCAATTCGATGTTTTCCGAACTCCTGGGCATGTCATTGCCTGGCCCCGGCACCAATTATCTCAAACAGGAAACCCGCTTTCTCGGCCAGGCCAGGCCGGGCGAGGAATTATCGGCGAATGTCGAGATTACACGCTTGCGCCCGGAAAAACATCTGGTCGATCTTGCCACACGCTGTGTCGGCGCCGATGGCCGTCTGATCGCTGAAGGTCGCGCACTGGTCCTGTTCGTAAATCAGCACGCAAACTGACGAACTATCCAAGTTACCAGTCAGGCCCCATAAATGTCGTCAGGTCTCGGTCTCTTCATCCGAATCCGGCGCAGGGCGCGTGCGCGGGTCGAGCGCCATGATAATAGGTGAAATATCCGGAAGCGGTACGAATTTTTCGCGTCCATCGGCGGGTAGCTTAGGCCCCCAGCCGATGCGGAACAGCACAAAAATCGCATAGGCGATGGCGACTGACGATTCGAACACGAAAAACGAATAAGGTCCGTAAAACGACATCAATGTCGCCGCGAAAAGCGGTCCAGCCGTGGCGCCAATCGAATAAACCATCAACAATCGCCCCGATGCCGCCACGTAATATTTCCGGTCCAGCCGATCGAATGTCTGTGCCACACAAAGTGGATACACGCTGCTGATCGCGCCCCCGAAAGCCAACGCCATAAGCAATAACACCGCCAGAGAAACACCGCTTGCAATCGAGGTTGACAGCAAACCCCAGGACACGCCAACCGCGATGAGAATGCAGGCCATCACGATTCTGCGGTCAAACCTGTCCGCCAGCATCCCGATGGGCACCTGACAGGCGAGGCCACCAATCACCACCGTGCTCATAAAGAAGGCAGCTTCAGCAACGCTCAATCCGATCTGGCGCGCAAAGACGACGCCCATGGCATAGAATGAACCCACGAGAATGCCGGCAACGGCCGCTCCGACCACGCCAATCCGCGAGGCGTCATACAAACGACGAAGTCCCAGTGTTCGGAGTTCGGCCAGAACCGGCTCCCCCAGCCCCGTCAGAGCAATAGGGATCAACGACATTGCGATTAACCCGGATGCAATCATCAAATGATCGCTGCCGCCGATCGGGACGACATTTACCAATGTCTGCCCGATCGCAATCGCGAGATAGAAGATGAGCATGTAAAATCCGAGAACACGCCCGCGCGTTGCATTGCCGCTGCGGTCATTCAGCCAGCTTTCGATCGCGGTTGTCATGCCCGCAATACAAAACCCGTTCACCAGCCTGAGCACCGCCCAGGCCGCCGGATGGAAGAAAAACCCGTAAGCCAGGCAGACAACGGCGGTGAGCGCGGCAAAAGTCGAAAAGGCCCGTATATGCCCGATCCGGAGAATGACATGCTTGACCCGGAACCCGCCTATCGCCAGGCCCAGATAATATGCCGCCATGACCAGCCCGGTCAGCGCCACCGGATAGTCTGCAACTTCCATACGCAGCGGCAGCACAACGCCCAGCAAACTATTACCCGCCATGAACAGGGCCGTTCCGGCAAACAGCGATTTGACCGGTGCCAATAATCTGGGCAGATTCAAAGCCATGGCATGTTCTGGTTTAGCCTGTGTTGCGGGAAGCGTCGGGTGATACGCCATCCAATCTATAGCCGAGATTTACGCTGGCAGATACCGGCAAAGGAAAACCATCTCACGAAAACCGGATCTATAGACGAAAGAGGTCGTGATGCCGCCATTTTAAAGGGCTGGACGGTTCTTGATGTTCACGTTTCATATCTTATATCCAGCAGGAACTGACGAATGAGAAGGCACTGAAAAATGGCGAGCGGCTGGGCGCGAGATGGCGCGATACAGGATCAGATTGAAGACACCGTGGCTGACGCGGTTGAGTCTGCGCGTCGCCGAATTGCGACCGGCCCCAGCGCAGAATATTGCGATAATTGCGGGGAGCGAATTCCCGAACGCCGGCGCGAGGCGCTGCCGGGTGTGAGAACCTGCGTCCAGTGTCAGTCCGAGCTTGATGGTTCGCGTGCAGCGAGCGGGTTCAACCGTCGCGGCAGTAAGGATAGCCAGTTGCGTTAGCCAATCTGATCCATTTCTGCCTGGTTCGGCTTTCAGCCGGCAGTGGCAGAATTGGTAGATGCGCATGGTTCCACGCAAAAATTGTATGGAAATGGACGAGACGGCATTGTGGTGGCATGGTCCGGCAGACCCATATGCCCGTCCCAAACGAGGAGAAAAGTCGTGCCTTACTACGGAAAATACAAAACGCCATCGGAATTGGTGAGCGACGAAAATCTCAGCAAGGACGAGAAAATCGAGATGCTAGAACACTGGCGTGAAGATGAAAAAGCGCTCAAACGCGCGACGGAAGAGGGCATGCATGGTGGCGTACGACCAGAGCTGAAGCTGGTTCAAAAAGCCCTGGAAGAACTCCGCAACGGCCCCTCATAGATCGGCGCAATCCGAAACCAAACCTACTCCTGCTATTTTGTATTAGCGTTCTACCCGCCACCCGTTGGTCGCTCTTGTCGTGGGTTGGTCGCGCCAAGGCCCGCACACAAACAACGGGTCATGAACCGCCGGCCTAACCCGGCCCGCCCCGGTCGACCTGGATCGGCTGGAATGTATAACCGGCCGCCCGGCTACAGGCCGGTGATGAAACATCTACGGGTGAACACAAACCAATCTCGGCCGATTCGCGTGTCCCCTCATGATGGCCGAAACGCATGTCCTGGCGAATGGTCAGGCCCGCAATTTCGAAATCATGGTCAAACCGCCATTTGGCAACCGCAATGTCAATCACCGCGAATAATTCGAGCACCGGGACAAATTCCATGGTGAAGCGATATTCCGGGTCTGACAGGGTCACGCCCGGATACCGGCTTCCTTCCGGCACATCCAGATTGAGCCTCAAATTCATCGGACGCTCTGAATTGTAGCGTTGGTCAAAGACGAGGCGGCAATCACCATTAGCCAGACGTTGATTGGATATACGAGGGTCACCGCGCTGTTGTGACGTACAGCCGAATGACGCGCCGCCGCCAGGTCTGGAAAACTGTCCGTCTTCAACAGACGCCCGCAGGGAAAACTCGGGATTGGCAACGTAAATGTTGACGCCGGGTTCGATACCGGCGCGGGCAATCCAGGCCCGGATCTGCAATCCTGTGACATCTGCCGGCAGGCGCGGTTCGGCGATCAATCGTCGTCCACCAACCGGCGGCGCAAAGTCAGCACATGCCCAGTTCGGGCAGGTCCCTGTCCGCGGCACATCGACGGACGGGCAGTTGATTCTGACCGTCTTCACAATCGGGACACGCAATTGCAACTGGCACCCTGCCCGAACACCGAACGTGAATTCGCGATCATCATAGATCAACGATTCCGGCATTCCGGCCGCACGATAGATCGAGCCGCCATCGACCGTATCCTGTCGACCTTCGGCATTGACGTTGAAATAGAAGTCATTGCCATGCCAGACCCGCGTCTCAGGGTCTTGCGTAAACCAGGCATCACTCTCGACCTCGACCCGGAAGGGGAAGCGAATTCCGGCGCGATATTCGATACTGTATGCGAACGCGACATAAAAATTCCTGCGCCGGTTGAAGACGTGCTTGTAGCGCTCTTCGATCCGGTCGGAGAGTGTAAAGCCGGTGATAAAGTAGAAATCATCGGACTGCGTGATGCGCTGCCGACGTGTACCTGTAGACGGGGTCGGCTCCGTTCCCGGCAGGCGGCCAATCACGCGTCTGTCGGGCAGGTTTGGCGACTGGATGCCGTATTGTTCATCGGCACGGCGCGTGGGGGGCGGATCGTCATTCTGTGCGGCGGGCAGACGCAAAATTCCGGTTGGCGGAACAACACGCGTGTCTGGCGCGTGACGAAGCGAAGCACGCCGCGTGACATAAGGGGTCAGCACTGCTGGCAGGTCGCGGAATTCACGTCCAATCGGATGGTCGAGCGCAAAGCCACGTCCCAGTGACAGACCATCGACCTGCGGATCAATTTGCCGGATTCGGTCTGATCGCGGGGCGAGCGGGATAATGCTGACATGGGTGATGACGCGTTCATCGCCATTCGCGTCAAGGAGAATCAGCGCACCGTCGCCGAGCGCCAGCGCATCACGAACGCGAACGCCGCGACGAAACAGTGCGTCCGGATCCATCGCAGCCAGTTCGGCGCGGATCAGTTCGGCCTCAGCGATGACATCTTCACGCGTTGGCGGCAGCATCAAATTCAGATCTGAACCCAATTGCCGGGATCGACGTTCGAGTTCCGGTGTCATGGCTTGGGATGGATCGACGAGAACCGGACGACCGCCAGCATCGGCCGCCAGATCATCCAGCGACCGGTCGCCGGCCATAAGGCAAAGCTCGGCACGCGCGGCAGTGACATTTGCGGAATCAGCGCGCACCGCCCGGCCCGGCCGCTGACGTCCACCGAGGCGGTTGCGACGAGGGCGATAGCCGCAGGTTTCGGCAGATACCGGGATCACCGCCTCTCGCGACACGATGATGCGGTCGGTCATGACAAAAACATCTTCGGTAAATGAAACCGGACCAGCCAGATCCAACAGGGCAGGTTGCGCGGAAACAGTTGTGAGCAGCGGGCGGTTCGCCAGCCTTGTGCCCGTTATATATTGTTGGAGATCAAGCTCGACACCCGGCTCCAGTTCGATGGCAACCCGGCCGCCGCCAATCAGGGCTGCGCTGTCGAGCTCTGCGACAAAAAGCGGAGAACGGCGGATTTCAGTGGCGAGTTGTGTCGCCGACATATCCACCATGGATGGTCCCATCCTGACCGCATCTGCGTCCAGTGCGCGGCTTGTCGGCGCTTGGAAAGCCTGCGTCTGGGCCAAAGCCGCACTCGCCATCAGCGTCCAGATGCATGCTGTCCACAATCCGGCGTGTTTCATCAAATACCGCATTTTCCCCCCGATTAATCTGCTTGCGTAGCGGCAAGCTATCTCACACCAGTTGAGCGCAGAATGAATGGTTTTGGCAAGGTGAACCAGGAATATGGTAAAACTCAGATCGCCAGCGCCGTTTAAAAAGGATTTGCCCTCCAAAAACAGGCCCGCAATCAGGCGGAAACCGAAGATCTCGCGCATGACCATCCACAGACAGGGCCAGTCCTGTTGGCCTCAAAACACGTCTTGATCTGTTGAATTCACATAAAAAGAGGGGCGATGCGGACACCTGCCCGCACCGCCCCACACTTTGGGATGTGGATGCAATCGCTCTGCCACCAGCGGCAGACGGGCCGCAAAATGACCCGCTCCGTCCTAGCCGTTAGCGATAGACGATTCCGCCATCGATAATCGGTGATTGTCCGGTCATGTAATCGGAATCAGGACCGGCCAGGAATGCAACGAAAGCTGCAACATCTTCAGGTGTTTGTGCGCGTCCCAGCGCGATCCCGTCGACATACTTCTTGTAGGTCTCACCGACTTTCGCACCGGTTATTTCAGCAAACCTCCGGTCGATTTCAACCCACATATCCGTGCCGACAATACCTGGAGAATAGGAATTCACCGTAATCCCGTCGCTGGCATATTCTTGCGCTGCCGATTGCGTCAATGCACGGACGGCAAACTTCGTTGCCGAATATACGCCCAGCATTGGAAATCCGTCATGGCCAGCAATCGACGCCGCATTGATGATCTTGCCTTTTTGTTTGCGGTCGTGGAATTTCTTGGCTGCGGCCTGAATACCCCACAGCACACCTTCAATATTGACCTTGAGAATCTGTTCGGCTTCTTTCGCGGTCACATCGGCTATCGGTTGCACCTGGGCGATGCCGGCATTGTTGACCATGATGTCAAAGCCGCCCAGCGCGTTTTCGGTATGATCAATTGCAGCATAGACCTCGTCTCTGCCGGAAATGTCCGCCTTGAAAGTCGTTGATTTGCGGCCGAGCGACTGCACTTCGTCCGCGACGGCCTTCATTTTTGCGTTGTCCATGTCAAGGATGGCAATATCGGCACCTTCTCTGGCCAGTCGCAAAGCAATGGCGCGCCCGATACCTTGTGCAGCACCCGTCACCAGTGCAACTTTACCATCAAGAATTTTCACGGCTTTATCTCCTTTTTCTTTCTATTATCTCGCCACTCTCGATCTGGTGACGCCGCACACATTAATCAAGGCTCCGGGCGGTCCACGCTGGCAAATTCCCGATGCCGCCCTAATCTGGATTGCCGCGCTATTCAGGATGCAGAGCCGGGCTTCAGGCCTCGCCTTGTTTGGGATCGAAGGAGACGTGCATGCAACCCGATGCCTATGAAATACAGAACGTGTTGAGCACCGGTACAGCCGAGGAAATCGACACGGCATTGGCCACCGGACACCCCGCCGATATCGCCGACGCGCTGCAGGAGCTCGATCCGGGCGTCGCATGGAAAACTCTGCGGCGCGCACCGACGCCGAGACAAGCGGACGTGTTTGGATATCTCGACCCTGACTTTCAGACGGTCTGGGCCACCATCACCCCGCGGGCGGCGCTGGCCGCGATTGTGATGGCGATGAAGGCGGATAATCGCGCGGACCTCTACAAGAAACTTTCCGACACCCAGCGCGAAGCTTTGATGCCATCTCTGGCGCAGGCTGAACGCGAGGACATTCGCCGTCTCGCAGCCTATGGGGAAGGCACGGCCGGGGCGATCATGACCTCCGCCTATGCCGCACTGTCGCCTGAGCTCAGCGTCACTCGCGCCCTGACAGTCCTCAGAAATGAAGCCCCCAACAAGGAAACCATCACCCGTGCCTATGTCATAGACGACAACCGGGAATTGCTCGGGTCTGCCCGCTTGCAGGACCTCGTCACCGCGCCCGCAAACGCCAAGGTCGCCGACATCATGGACGCCAACACCCATGCCATCCATGTCGCCGATGATGTGAAAGATGCCGCACGCAGGATCGCACACTACGATGTGGTCGCTTTGCCGGTGATTGATGATGATCAACGCCTCATCGGCATCATCACCCACGACGATGCGCTCGACGTGCTTGAAGCCGAGGCCACGAAAGATTTTCACCGCGTCGGGACCGTCACCAATTTGGCGACAAGCGTCGGCTCCGCCTCCATTCGGGTGCTTTACCGGGCGCGGATCACCTGGTTGATGTTGCTGGTGTTCGGCAATATTTTTTCCGGAGCCGGCATCGCCCATTTTGAGGATACAATTGCCGCCAATCTCGCACTCATGTTTTTCCTGCCCATCCTGATTGCATCGGGCGGAAATGCAGGATCACAATCCGCCATGCTGATGGTCCGCGCTCTGGCGACCGGCGATATCGGCTTGGGAGATTGGGGGCGTGTGCTGGGTCGCGAACTCATCGTGGCCATCCTGCTCGGCCTGAGCATGGCGTTGGCGATCGCGGGCCTGGGAGTATTGCGGGGCGGCCCCGACATCGCGATCGTCGTCGCCATTTCTATGATTCTGATCGTCATTGTCGGCAGCGTGATCGGCATGCTGTTACCTTTCGTCCTGAGCACGTTCAATCTGGATCCTGCAACGGCCAGCGCGCCGCTCGTGACCTCAATTGCCGATGCGACCGGCGTTCTGATTTACCTGAGCATCGCCGCTTCTGTCCTGGCCATGCCCTAGAACGGACTGAACAAAGCGAGAAGTCTGCGACTTGCATGCATCGGTCAGAGATGACGCATCTACAGGCGTTGGGTTTGCTGATAACTTCGAAATAGCGACGGTTTCAAACCGTCGCTGGAAAATGCTGCTGGATTGGAGAGCTGATCGTGAACGGAGTGAAACAGACCAGGCAGTCTGATTTGTGCGCAGGGGTCGTGCTCGAAACGTCTAGCAGCGCGGCCGCGATCTGCCTTTCCTGATGGCTGCCTTTATCAAACTTCAGGCGCTTCTCGTTGGCGATGATGATCTGGCTCAGGTCTGCCATGACCTTCCGGATTCCGCCTGTCGCGAGCAACCCCGGAATTACGGCTTGCATGTCGTTTCCTTGTGCCTGACGCGGATTGGCGAGGGCCTGGCCGATACCAAACTTGTTCTGGCCTGGCTTCTGGACGCGATCGGCGCACCGACCTGGGCGATCGGCCTTCTGGTGCCGTTGCGGGAATCCCTCGCCATGTTGCCACAATTGCTGATCTCTGCGCGGATCAGACAGCTCAGCATTCGAAAAATGGTCTATGTCACCGGCGGTGTCATACAGGCCGTCGCCATTATGGCTTTCGGCTGGGTCGGCCTGACGCTGTCCGGCCAAACGGCCGGCATTGTCGCAATCGTCCTGATCACAGCCTTCGCGTTGGGACGCAGCCTGTGTTCCATCAGCCATAAGGACGTGCTCGCAAAAACCGTCGCCCGAGGCCGTCGCGGATCGGTCAGCGGAATTGCGGGCAGCGTTTCTGCTGCGGCCACACTCCTGCTGGCGCTCGGCTATGCGTCCGGCTGGATACCGCTGACGGTGCCGGTCGTCTCCGGCGCTGTAATGCTCGGCGGCATGTCCTGGCTGTTGGCGGCGCTCATCTTCGGATCAATCCGGGAATACCCCGGTGCGACCCAGGGCGGGGTCAATGGTTTTGCCGCCGTTATCGGACAATTGAAACTTCTGCGCAGCGATGCCCAATTGCGGCAATTGATTGCCACTCGCACACTATTGCTGTCTTCGGCGCTGGCACCGCCCTTCTTCATCGCGCTGAGCGGCGATCGCGGGTCTGGCGGTCTGGGCACGCTCGGTCTTTTCATGATCGCAGCCGCAGCCGCCAGCCTGTTGAGTTCCTGGATCTGGGGTCGTCTTGCAGACCAGTCCAGCCGGCGTGTGTTGATGTGGGCAGCCGCTCTGGCAACGCTCGCCAATGCCGGAGCCGCCTTCATGGCGCTGGTTGTCCCCGGCATGCTGGCATTCACTTTCGTACTGCCTGCATTGTTGTTTGTGCTTATGATTGCGCATCAGGGTGTACGATTGGGCCGTTCGGTCCACGTCATCGACATGGCCGACATTGAAAGCCGCGCAACTTATACAGCACTCAGCAATTCCATTGTCGGCCTGCTTCTTCTGGCCGGGGGCATTTTCGGTCTGATCGCGCAATGGTTCGGCATCGGCGTCGTTCTGGCGCTGTTTGCATCAATGGCCGCACTCGCCATGCCCGCGGCCCATGGCCTGAAAGAGGTTCAGGCGGTCGACACCGAAACCTGAAAAGCCGAAACTCGATAATCCCGCCACATTCGTCTAGAGTGGGATCGGTACAGATTTGGAGGTGGGTATGACAAGTTTGAGTTGGGCCGCATTTTCACTCTTGCTGATAAGCTCGGACCCTGTTGGCAAGCAGGCGATGGACACACTCACCCTCGATCAGCAACAGCAGACCATGGCGTTCTCAATTCGCGCCGCCGGCCACGATTGTGAGCAGGCGACGGAGCTCGTGTATAGCGGCGAGCTTAACGCCTCTGCCCTGTATTCAGTGCGCTGCGGCAGTGGCATGGGATATCTGGTTCGCATCATGCCCGACGCTGACATGACGTCGCGGGTTCTCACCTGTCAGGAGCTCATCACCATGGGCGTGAATTTCCGCTGTTTCGAAACCTATGGCGCCAGCTCGCCCGACTAATACGCAATGCCCCTGGCCGACGGCACAAGTTTGGCTACCACCACGCGCCTATGTCTGCTCGACGCGACCCCTTCTCTTGCGAAGGCCGGAGTCTGCACCGAATTCACCAACAGCCTGCCGGATAATCTGTACTGATGACCACAGAAACAGGCCTGCCATGAGCCCGGCAACGGCGAGATCCGGCCACGCCGTACCCGTCAGCGCCACAAGGCCCGCCGCACCGATGACGGCAACATTCCCGATGGCGTCATTGCGGCTGCAAACCCATACGGAGCGGACATTGGAATCGCCGTCCCGATAAGCCATGAGCACCGCCACGCTGGCGAGATTGGCAATCAGGGCCAGAAAACCCACCCACCCCATCACCGTCGGGTCCGGCTGGCCGATCACGAAGACCTGCCACAGCGTTGAACCAAACACCCAAAGCCCCATAGCGGCCAGACCCAGGCCTTTGAACAACGCCGCCGATGCCCGCATCCGAACCGAACGGCCGATAACAAGCAGGCTGATCGCGTACGTGATCGTGTCGCCCAGGAAATCGAGCGCGTCCGCCTTCAGCGCCTGCGATCCGGCAAGCGCGCCCGCAAACATCTCCACAACAAACATCGCTGCATTGATGGCGATGACGATCCACAGCGCCCGTTTGAAACCGGCGCTCATGCCATCGAATTTGGGTTGCTCGGTGCAACAGGAACCGGCCATGTTTTTTCTCAATCCTGCTTGATCTGAAACGGACTTCAAGACACATACGATCTACAGTCACTATAGAATCAAGGGCAAAAATCATGGCGGGAACATATACAATCGGCGACTTGTCACGCCGGACGGGTGTGAAGGTGACGACAATTCGCTATTACGAGCAGAGTGGCCTCCTGCCCGAACCCCAACGCGCAGCCAGCGGTCATCGCCGCTATGATAACGCCGCCCTCGAACGTCTTGGTTTCATCCGGCAGTCCCGCCTTCTGGGATTCGAGCCGACCGCCATACGGGAATTGCTGGAGCTTTCCGCCAAGCCGGACCGCCCATGTGAGGCCGTCGATTCTATTGCCAAACGTCATGCGCGAGACATTGAGGACCGTATTCAACAGCTCTCGGCGCTCAAGGCCGAACTTGACCGCGTCATCGACGGCTGCGGACAACGCAAGGTCGGTGATTGCAACGTGCTTCAGTCGATTGCCGGACGAATGCCGGACCCGAGCTGAAAGCCCACCCTGCTCTAAAATACTGTTACCGGCAGCGGAAATCGCGGCAAAACCGATACGCTCCAATAATCCTGACAAGACCCGTGCGGCAGTGGATCGGATACAGATTTAATCTGAAAAAGTATCGAATTCAGTCTTATGGCAGCTCCAACTGCATTCGCATTTTGTTTTAACGTGTTAAAACGATATATCGCCGCTTTGAAAGGAAATCGCCATGCAAACAACGAATACACGATCCAGGGAATCACGTGCGCGAGACGAAATTCTGACGGCTTTTGTCCAGCTACGTTCGAAGGATGAAGCGGCCCGTTTCCTGGGAGACTTGTGCACACCAGGCGAGATGAAAGCGTTTACAGAACGCTGGCGGGTCGCACGATTGCTGGATGGCGGCGGCAAAACATACCGGCAAATTGCAGAAGAAACCGGAGCCTCGACGGCAACCGTAACGCGCGTCGCTCGCTTTCTCATGCAGGAGGATAATGAAGGCTATCGCCTGATTCTCGATCGCCTGAATCAATCGGAAGCAAAATCATGACCAAGCGAATGCGTCTGGCGATCCAGTCGAAAGGCCGCCTGTCTGATGGCAGCCTGGAATTGCTGGGAAAGGCGGGAGTCAGGTTCAGCAATAATCGGGAATCCTTGTGGCGCCCAGCCGCCAATTTTGATCTCGACCTGATGATGGTGCGCGATGACGACATACCCAGCCTGGTTTTGGGCGGCGCAGCCGATTATGGCATTGTCGGCGAAAATGTTCTGGCGGAATTGCAAGTCGACGAACCGCGCTTCAACGAACTCGAAATTGTATTGCCGCTGAGCTTTGCGTCATGCCGTCTCGATGTCGCGGCGCCTGACGCACAGGGCTGGACTCAACTATCCGATCTCGATGGGAAACGCATTGCGACCAGCTATCCGGCGCTCACCCGGTCGGCCTTTACCGATGCCGGCATCCAGGTTGATATCATCGAAATGAAAGGTTCGGTCGAGGTCGCACCTCGCCTCGGCATTGCCGACGCAATCTGCGATCTGGTGTCCTCCGGCGCAACTTTGAAAGCCAATAATCTCAAGAGCATCGCTACACTTTTGGACAGTCAGGCCGTAATGATCCGCCCGCAAACCGGGCGCGAAGATGAGACCGACAATACGGCAGAAACACTCATGCATCGGCTGGGTGGTGTAATGGCGTCCGCACAGACCAAATACATCATGCTGAACGCTCCGACCGACCGGCTCGACGATATCCAGGCGCTATTGCCCGGGTCTGACGCACCGACCATCGCCCGGATTGCCGGGCGAGACGATGTCGTCGCTGTACAGGCAGTCTGCCGCGAGCGCGTATTCTGGGAAACTCTGGAGCGACTGAAAAACGCCGGCGCGCGGGCTATTCTGGTCCTGCCCATCGAGAAGATGATGGCTTGAACCATGCGTTGGACAAAATCTGAAAACATACGCGACGCCGTATCGCCAGCATCTGGAAATCACGCGATTGATACGCAAGCCTCGGCAATTGTTGATCGTATTCGCGCGGAAGGGGCCGACGCGGTTCGCGAATTTGCGCAAAGATTCGACGGGTACGAAGCAAACGAATTCGCCGTTCAAAAATCCGATATTATCGGCGCGGCAGACAGGCTGAACGATAGTGATCGCCAGGCCATCAACGCCATGATCCGCACCGTCAAAGCCTTTCACGCGCCACAAGGCTATCGCGCCTATCAGACGGAAACATGGCCCGGCATCATGTGCGAACGCCGCGCCGATGCGCTGTCATGTGTCGGCCTCTACGTGCCCGGCGGTTCGGCACCCCTGATTTCGTCGCTGGTGATGATGGCCGTGCCGGCCAAACTGGCGGGCGTGAACCGGGCCTATGTTGTCACGCCCCCCGGCGAGAATGGCGGGCTGAACCCCGCAATTGCCGCCACGCTGGACCTGCTCGACCTGTATGATGTGTTTCTGCTGGGCGGGGCTCAGGCCATCGGTGCGATGGCGTGCGGTATGGCGGGGCTTCCGCGGGCAGACAAGATATTTGGCCCTGGCAATGCCTGGGTCGCTGCAGCCAAGCGACGGGTAGCGCAATGGGCAGATGGACCCGCGATCGATCTGCCCGCAGGCCCCAGCGAGGTGATGGTGATCGCCGATGACACGGCCAACCCCGCTTTTGTCGCGGCCGATCTTTTGGCGCAGGCCGAACACGATCCGCTGGCACGCATCACCCTGCTGGCACTGGACGGCTTTGATCGTACGGCCTGTACGGCGGAAATCGGCCGACAACTCGAAACCCTGCCGCGTCGGCAGATCGCGACTGATGCCATGAATAATGCCGTCGGCATCGAGTGCCCCGAACGGAAAGACGCCGTGCGCATCGCTAATCTGTTCGCGCCCGAACACCTCATCATCCAGACCCGACTGGCACGTGAGATCGCCGCAGAAGTCACGACAGCGGGCGGCATATTCATCGGTTCGTGGACGCCGGAAACGCTCGGCGATTACGCCGCCGGGCCTAATCACATCCTGCCAACGAATCGTGCCGGGCGCGCCTGGTCAGGCGTCACCGTGGAATCCTTTCAACGGACAACAACCCTGATCGAGGCGAGTGCGCCGGGTCTGGTGAAGGCGGCATCGACTTTCCGGCGTTTAGCAGAATTGGAAGGGTTGGACGCGCACGCCGCATCCCTTCAAATCCGGATGCAGGCATTGGCCGCCGATCCGGACATGCCAGCTTGTAGACCCGGTCGCCACGCAATAGTGCGACGCGTCACAAAAGAAACAGACATCACGGTCGAAGTTGATCTCGACCGGACAGCGAGCGGTGAAATATCCACCGGTATCGGTTTCTATGATCACATGCTGGAGCAAGTCGCGCGGCATGGCGGTTTTGTCCTGAATATCGTGTGCCGCGGCGATCTGAACATCGACGCACATCACACGATTGAAGATGTCGCGCTGGCACTGGGCGAAGCGCTTTCGAAAGCGCTCGGCGACCGGACAGGTATTGCCCGCTACGGGTTTGAACTTCCCATGGATGAAGCGCGGGCCGGCGTCTGGATTGATCTGTCTGGCCGACCTTTCCTGGTGTTTGAAGGCCGTATTCCGGGCGAAAGCGTTGGCGATTTTCCCGTCGCCATGACCGAACACGTCTTCCGGTCACTATCTGATCAGTTGAAAGCCGCGATTCAAATCCAGGTGCAGGGAGAGAATGCTCATCACATGATCGAGGCTTGCTTCAAGGCGCTCGGTCGGGCGATGCGCCAGGCGATCCGCATAGAGGAAGCCACCATTCCCTCCACCAAAGGTGCGCTATGAAACTCGCCATCGTCGATACCGCCAGCGCCAACCGGTTTTCGGTTGAAACCGCATTGGCGCGAATGAGCGTCAACGTCTTGATTGCACCAACGCCCGCTGATGCCAAGTCAGCGGACGGTCTGGTGCTGCCCGGAGTCGGCGCAGCAGCACCCGCAATGACCGCATTGAAGGCCAGCGGCTGGGCCGACAGACTACAGCGGGAAACCCGGCCCGTTCTGGGCATTTGCCTGGGGATGCAGTTGTTGTTCGAAAACAGCGAAGAGGGTGATGTCGATACGCTCGGCATCATTGCGGGCCGGGTCCGGCGCCTGTCCGCGAGCGCCCAAACATGGCCGCACATGGGTTGGAATACCTTACAAAAGCTGGAATCAGACCCGCTTCTGACGGGTCTTCATGACGGAGATTTCCTGTATTTCGCCCACGGTTTCTACGTCCCGCCTGGGCCCACAACACTGGCATGCGTCAATTATGGCGAGGATATCAGCGCGATCGTCCGCCGCGGAAATTTCATGGGGTGTCAGTTTCACCCCGAAAAATCCTCCGCCGCCGGGCGGCAAATCCTTGAGAATTTCTGCGCGATGATCCGATGATTTTTTACCCTGCCATTGACCTGCTGGACGGGCAAGTCGTGCGTTTGTCGAAAGGTAATTTCGCATCGGCCAAGGCTTACAGCGATGACCCGCTGACGATTGCCAATGAATTTGCTGAGGCGGGTGCTGACTGGATCCACGTCGTCGACCTCTCCGGCGCACGCGACGGAGCGCTGCGCCAGACTCACCTTGTACAACAGCTGGCCGCAATCGGTCTGAAGATCCAGGCCGGCGGTGGTATCCGGTCGGAAATGGACATCTCGCGGATGAAAGACGCCGGTGTGCAGCGCGTGATAATCGGCAGTCGTGCCATCGAAACGCCGGACATTATGGCGTCCTGGCTGGAAACATTCGGATCGGATGCGCTTGTCGCTGCCCTCGATCTTAAAATCGAAGCCAAACAGCCCATCCTTGTAACTGAAGGCTGGACGAACACGACCGGAAAGCATCTGGGTGAAGTCTTGGCCATATTGATGGACGCGGGATTGCGCCATGCGCTCGTGACAGATGTCGGCCGCGATGGGCTTATGGCTGGCCCCAATACCAAACTCTATGCGCAATTGGCCACACGGCACCCAGACATCGACTGGCAAGCATCCGGCGGTGTTGGTGACACCGCGGATTTGTTGGCCCTCCGGACCACGGGCATCGCCGGCGTGATCACCGGGCGGGCACTCTATGAAAACAGGTTTTCCGTGACGGAGGCGGTCTCATGCTTGCAAAACGGATAATCCCCTGTCTCGATGTCCGCGATGGCCGCGTCGTGAAAGGCGTTCGGTTTCAAAACCATCGCGATGTCGGCGACATCGTCGAGCTGGCCGCCGACTATGCCGCACAAGGCGCGGACGAATTGGTATTCTATGACATATCGGCCAGTCCATCGGGCCGGACCGTTGAACCGGAATGGATTCGCGCCATCGCTGACGTCATCGAGATCCCATTCTGTGTTGCTGGCGGCATTCGTTCGCTTGAGGATGCCCGGGCGAGGCTCTTTGCCGGCGCCGACAAAATTTCCATAAATACCCCCGCACTCGAGAATCCGGCTCTGATTGAGTCCATGGCCGCAAAATTTGGCAGCCAGTGCGTTGTCGTCGGCATCGACAGCCTCAAGGGCAAAGGCGGCTGGGACGTCTGCTCACACACCGGGGACCCCGCAAATATGCGCCACACGAGGCGCAATACGCTGGAATGGGTCCGGGAGGCCTGTGACCGCGGCGCTGGCGAAATCGTACTCAATTGCATGGATCAGGATGGCGTGCGTGACGGCTATGACATCGATCAACTGACGGAAATTCGCGACATCTGCCCGGTGCCGCTGATTGCATCTGGCGGCGCAGGTAGTGCCGGTGATTTCGTCGACGTCTTCCGCGACGCAAGAGTCGATGGCGCACTGGCCGCCAGCGTGTTTCACGAAAAGAAATTGATTATCTCCGACCTCAAACAAACCCTGTTGGATTCTGGCGTGGAGATACGGGTATGACCGCAGACAATATCAACCAGATTGACTTCACAAAAAGCGACGGCTTGATCCCGGCCGTCATCCAGCATCATCAAAGCCTGTCCGTCCTGATGGTCGGGTATATGAACAAGGCAGCCGTTCAACAGACAATTGAAACAGGGCGCGTGACCTTTTTCAGCCGGTCCAGACAGTGTCTCTGGATCAAGGGTGAAACCAGCGGTAATACGCTGGAACTAGTCTCCGTTCGACCCGATTGTGACCGTGATTGTCTACTCGTGATCGCCAAACCTGCTGGCCCGGTCTGTCATACGGGATCAACCACCTGTTTCGGCAATGATGGGCCCGACATCATTCGGACGCTGGAAGCCATGATGGCAACGAGAACCGATCCGGAAACCAGCTATATCGCCCGGCTGAAATCGGCCGGAGTCCAGAAAATCGCGCAGAAAATCGGGGAGGAAGGTGTCGAAACGGCGCTCGCCCTCACCAATGAAGATGCAGATGCGGTTCGCCGCGAAGCCGCGGACCTTGTTTTTCATCTGTTGGTAGGCCTTAACGCGCGGGGGCTGAACTTCGACGATGTGCTGGATGAATTATCCGCACGGCGCAGAAACGCCGCGTAAAACAACCCGTGAGAATGTTTCCAGGGCATCGGGAATATCGATGTCCGAAATCCGGCCGGCTGACCGGCTAGTCGCGGGCCGCCTGCATGGCATCCGAGAGCGTCGCCGCGATTGTGCCGGTAAACGCACCGCCTTGCGCTTCGGCCCACTGGTAATAGCCTTGATCGAAAGCCTCCGCCGTATCGGCGTCGGACTCGAGAAGCGTCTCGACCGATGCAGAAAACCCCTCTTCTGTAAACGGGATATGCCCGAAAATCAGTGATTCCGGCCCGTCGCCCATATCGGCGATGACGGCGTCAAAAATCGTGCAATGAAAGACAATTTTGCCATCAAGCTGGGCGGCCGGCTCGATCCGACCGATGACGATACGCGCATTCGGTTCGTCTATATTCTTGATGCTCCACGATTGGCCGGTGGCGAATTTCATACGAGGCTCCGATTTTGGGATCACGTTTAATGACGTCTGCCTAAAGCACACAAATCCCTATTGCGAGACTTTCCTCCATCGTGGCCGTAATTTGGGCGGCAACCGGCAAATGCAGAGTTTCTTCTCACAGCGCCGGCATGGTCGCGAACTCCTCACTCCTGAAATGTGAAGGGGACCGGCGCTGGAGAGGTTGGCTAGACTTTTACCGTTCGCAATCTCAGCGCATTGGCAACGACCGATACGGATGACGCGCTCATGGCGAAGGCCGCAAACATCGGGCTGATCAGGATACCGAAGAATGGAAAGAGCAGACCGGCGGCGACCGGAACGCCGGCTGCATTGTAGATCATCGCGAAAAACAGGTTCTGACGAATGTTCCGCATGGTGGCGACAGCCAATCGCCGTGCCCGTACAATGCCATCCAGATTTCCGCCCACAAGCGTGATGCTGGCCGATTCAATAGCGACGTCTGCACCTGTACCCATCGCAATACCGACATCGGCCTGCGCCAGAGCCGGCGCATCATTTACACCATCGCCCGCCATGGCGACTTTTCGGCCCTTGGCCTGAAGCTCGCGGACAATATCGGCCTTCTCCGCAGGTAACACATCGGCCCTGATTTCATCGATGCCGAGCCGCGCGCCGATGGCTTTCGCTGTACGCGCATTGTCGCCCGTCGCCATAATGATGCGGAATCCCAGATCATGTAGAGCCCTCAGCGCCGCCGGCGTGGTGTGCTTAACCGGGTCGGCAACACTGACCAGGCCAACAATTGCGTCATCGACAACAACAAACATGACAGTTTCACCGTCATCGCGTCGGGCATTGGCCGCATCGGCAAGCCCTGCACTTTCAAGCCCCAGTTCCGACATCAGGCGTGCATTGCCCAGCGCCACGTCTTGTCCTGCGACAATACCTTTGACACCCTTGCCCGTGACCGCCTCGAACGCATCGGCCTTGGCAAGAGTGATGCCGCGCTCCTCAGCCCCGCGTACGATGGCTTCAGCGAGCGGATGTTCCGATCCGCGCTCCAGAGACGCGGCCAGACGCAGGACTTCCGCTTCATCATGTCCGGCTTCGGGCAGGACCGCGATCAGTTTGGGGCGACCTTCGGTGAGCGTGCCGGTCTTGTCGACAATCAGCGTATCGATTGTCTCGAACCGTTCGAGCGCTTCGGCGTTCTTGATCAGCGCACCGGCCTGCGCACCGCGCCCGGTGGCGGTCATGATCGACATCGGCGTCGCCAGGCCCAGAGCACAAGGACAGGCAATAATCAGCACGGCAACTGCCGAGACCAGGGCATAGGAAAACGCTGGCGCAGGCCCCCAGATCGCCCATGCAATGAAGGCAATCACAGCCACACCTATAACCGCCGGAACAAATATTCCGGCCACCTTGTCTGCATATTTCTGGATTGGCGCGCGCGAGCGCTGGGCCTTGGCCACCATGTCGACAATCTGGTTGAGCATCGTGTCGGCACCGACACGTTTTGCTTCAATGATCAGACTACCTGTGCCGTTGATCGTGGCGCCGGTCACAGAATCGCCACTGATTTTCTCAACCGGCAATGACTCGCCCGTTATCATGCTTTCATCGACAGATGAGCGGCCTTCAATGACAACGCCATCCACCGCAACTTTTTCCCCGGGGCGGACCCGTATCTGATCTCCCGGCTCGACGGATTCGAGCGGAACATCCTCTTCGGAGCCATCAGGCCGAATAAGGCGTGCCGTTTTAGCCGATAAATCCAGCAAAGCGCGGATAGCCTTGCCGGTTCCTTCACGGGCGCGAAGTTCCATCACCTGTCCAAGCAGGACAAGCACGACAATAACCGCAGCGGCTTCGAAATAGACGCCGACATGTCCGTCTGCATTACGGAAACCGTCCGGAAAGACACCGGGCACCAGGACGGCCACCACACTGAAAATCCAGGCGGCAGATACGCCCATGGCGATGAGCGAGAACATGTTGAGATTCATCGTGCGGAAAGAGTTCCAGCCGCGTTCGAGAAACGGCCAACCGCACCAGAGCACGACCGGTGTGCCAAGAACCAGCTCGATCCAGAGCGTGGTGCGTTCGCCGAAAAAGTCCCGGATACCGGGAAATCCGACAAACGGCCCCATAGTGAGAACAAGAAGCGGCAGCGACAAAATTGCACCAAACCAGAAACGGCGCGTGAAATCGGCCAGTTCCGGGTTAGGGCCGTCGTCAATCATCGTGGCCGATTCCAGCTCAAGCCCCATGCCACAGAGTGGGCAGGAGCCGGGCCCGGTTTGGCGAACTTCCGGGTGCATCGGGCAAGTGTAGACAACGCCGTCATGTCCGGAAGGCACACTGTCATATTTTCTGTTTCTGGCAGCGTCAGATGGTTTCCCGTGGGACGTACAGTATGAATGATCATGTTGGTGAGTCATGCTCTGACGGCTCCTCAGTTTGATGCCGGATATAGATGAGTCCGGTCGCGCCAAACAGCACCTTGACCTTCCAGTAACTGGAAGGTCAAGGTGCTGTTTCCAAGGCAGATCCGGTCTGAGCCGCATCGATTTCTCAGCTGATTTTCACATGCCCTGAAAGGCTGTCCATAATCGGACAATCCGGCCTGTGATTGCCCTCACAGGCATTCACCAGTTTTGAAAGTGTGCCGCGAATTTCCTTCAGCTCTTTCAGTGGGCCTGTCAGACGAAAGCGAACGGGTCTCAGTTTGCTATGGGTTTCGTCGGTTTAGGCGGCAAGTTGCCGCCACCCGGCCTGCGCAATTTCGCGGTTCTCCTTGAACCGATCGCGGGCGTTGAGATGTCGATCATGGTTGAAGTGGTTGTGGACGGAAGAATGGACGGCGACGAACTTTTGAAGGCTTCGCATTCGCCTGAATCTGAGCATCGCGCGCTCTCTCCTACGGAACGGCAAGTGGCTGTTCTCGGCCCGATTGTTGAGCCACCTCCCCACATCCTGTTTGTCCTCGTTTCCGATGACCTTCATGGCCGCTTTGTATGACCGCAATCGATCCGTCACGATGACTTTCGGGTTGCCGTATCGTTTCATAGCCTTGCGCAAAAAACTTCAATGCTGCATGGCGATCACGGCGCTTAGTGACATAGGCTTCCAGCACTTCGCCTTCGTGATCAACCGCCCGCCAGAGGTAATGCGTCTGGCCATTTATCTTCACAAACACCTCGTCCAGATGCCATTGCCACTGGTCCCAGGCACGAAGTTTATCTGCCCGTTTTCGTCGAATCTCGGCGGCGAACATCGAGCCGAAACGGTTCCACCAAAACCGCACAAACTCATGACTCAGATTGATACCGCGCTCGTGCAGTAAATCTTCGACGCTTCGGAGAGACAACGGAAATCGAACATACATCATCACCGCAAGGCGGATAACCTCAGGCGACGTTTTGAAGTAGCGGAATGGGTTTTTCATGCCCTCAATTCGGCAGCTAACCCGCTAACGCCGAGTTTCCTCTGACAGAACCATTCACCGTCCATAGCCCAATCAGCGCGGACAGTGCATCTCGATCAATCGGCCCGACTCAACGGCGCCCCTCATAACCTCCTGTAATTCCGGTTCCAGGCGATCATAATCAGCGCGGGCACCAAGCTCCTGATCAATGCGTAATGACAAAGCGGAATTTGCCTGCAATAGATCCTCCCGACGTCCGTTGATCCGCCGCGCCCGTTGTCGCGCGCGTTCTTGCGCGACCACTCCCGGATCCACGCCCTCCGGGTCGGCCGCAGCGTCATCCGGTTGGAGCTCGTCCGCGGATGGCGGGTTTGCCAGGAAACCTTCTATCTCATTACCTTCAAAAACCGCTGGCAGCCCGGTCTCAATATCACCTTCGTCATCAGCCCAGACATCAATCGATGCATCGGCGGGGTCCATACGCTCCAGGTCGTCGGCCATTTCCGCGAGAATACCGTCGAAGATGTCCTCATCGGTCATGGCCACGATGCGTTGACGTTCGGCTTGAACGCGCCCGGCCTCGTAATTAAGCCCATCGACCGTCAGGTCATCGATATAGGGCGGATCACCACAACACGACCGAGCGACCAGTATTTGCGCGCTGATTTGCGGAATGCGTGCCTGTAGCCGCAGCAATTCTGATCGCTTCGCGTTGCAATACCGTGAAACTTCTTCCGCACTGCTTGTTCCGGGGATTGGCGCTTCAGGATCAAATAGCACGCTGTCACCTCGCGGGGAGGCCGGATCGGCGGGAGAATCAGCCGGGATTAGGGTTCGCGTTCGTGGGCCAGCACTCCGACGTCGAGCTGCGGCAAGCTGGACACACGGTTCAGAAATTCGCGACTCCGCTATATTCCAGACCAAACTAGCTGTGCCCAGACGGCTCCCGCTTGTGCGAGTATCAAGGTTTGGGTTCCGCGATGGTCGCTGCCCGGGTTGCAATCCATCTGCGTATGCACTTCTTGCAATATGATCGGAGTCAGTGACCCACCTCCCGTCCACTACATCATCACGACTGTCTGCGTTTATGCGCAATCCACCAATGATTATATCACGTGCCTCGCGTGAATTTTGTTTTTCCGCGAAGTTTAACAATTCTATCTCGACACAGAGAACGTCCTCTACTGATTGCGGTCGCGTGAACCGGATTGGCGCCCATCGCTCATTGCGAATTTCTCGCGTATCGAAGGCGCGGTTATTGAGCCAGAGTCGGATCATCGGCGCGCCCTCCAATTGCATCCCAGCAAGGGCGATCATGAAATCAGGCGCAACACTTTCTGCCAGGCGCGTCCATTCTGGGTGAAAGGTTACAAGCCTAAGGGTTTCGTGTGTGATGGTTCGAATATCAATTGACCCATCCGCCAACTGGCGGCCACCGGAAATTCCCCCTATTCGCACATCGCGAACGAGAATATCAGCGTGTCGCGGTGTGCACGGGCCTGTTACCTCGCAATCCGAGCCGGCTTCCATGACCGGGCCGGGTTCGCGCATCAGCATCAGGGCGGAAATTTGGTACATTTCAGGCGGCAGGACAAACGAATATGAGCGCCAGTTCTGGTCAACGCTAAAGCGGTGAACTTCCTGACCATTCACGTTGACGATGATCGGCGCCCTTTGTCCCGGATCGGCCACTCGAGCTTCGATCACAACGCGCAACCCGTCGGGCGTGTCCGCTGCGGCGCGGCTCGTCGTGAGCATCACAGCACAGGCCAGCATCAGGTACAAATACAACAAGCGCATCAAACCGCTCCAGACCATAGACCTAGCACAAACAGGCGCCTTGCTCCAAATGGAGCGCCGTCCCAAAGCGCGTGATGCACCCATCAGAGACGCATGCCCAAACTGGCCTGAATGTCGTGAATCCCAACCGTCTACACTTGGCAAAACTGTCGCTAACCTGCGGAAACGCGGCGCTATTTGGCGCGCCTTTGCGAACTGCCGAATGAGACGGGGTGGGTGGCGGAGAGACAGGGATTCGAACCCTGGAGACGGTTCCCCGCCTACACACTTTCCAGGCGTGCGCCTTCGACCACTCGGCCACCTCTCCGCTGGAGGCGCGCAAAATAGCCATGCCACCGCCCGGGTCAAGCATGGCGGGCGGTTAGAAGCGCCGATAAAGACGTGATCGGCGACGGGCCTCCCCGCCCGTTGTTGCAGAAAACGATGCGGGCCGACCCCTGCTTCACAACACGCGCCGTCAAATGTGATGCAGTCGCCTCTGGCGTCCGCGCATTCTGCGCTTATCTAATAAGCCAATTCTGGAATAAGGGCGCCGCAATGGCCTGGTTCGACAAACGCTGGAAAACGACACAAATCCCTGCTGAAGAGGCACTGCCCGGCCGTGCCGAAGCGATCCTCATGCCGCGTCCGCATTTTGTCACCGGCGCTTCCCTGACCGAGATCAAACCCGGCGAAGAGGTGATTATTTTTGCGCTCGGATGCTTCTGGGGCGCAGAGCGCATTTTCTGGGAAGCTAAGGGCGTGGTTTCCACCGCCGTTGGCTATGCCGGCGGGCACACGCCCAATGCCACTTATCAGGAAGTCTGCTCTGGCGGAACCGGACACACCGAGGCCGTGCGCGTTGTCTATGATCCGGCGCGGATCAGCCTGGAAGAATTGCTGAAAATCTTCTGGGAGAGCCATGACCCGACGCAAGGGATGCGTCAGGGCAATGATGTCGGCACCCAGTATCGCTCGGCTGTTTACTGGACGACGGACGCGCAGAAAGACGTCGTGCTGGCCTCCGCCGACATGTATGCCCATGCGCTCGACAAGGCCGGTCGGGGTGCGCCAACCACCGAATTGGCACAAGTCGGACCCTTCTACTATGCCGAGGACGAACACCAGCAATATCTGGCGAAAAATCCTGCGGGCTATTGCGGCATAGACGGAACCGGCGTGGTCTGCCCGCTCGCGCCGCCGATAGGCTGATGCATTTTCGCGGTTGATCTAGCACCGTCATCCGTTCCCGTCCGAAAAGTCCAATCCGCGTCGCCGGAAAATCTGTAAATTCGGCCATCTGGAAATAACCCGTTATAGACCAGCAACAATGGCGAGGACTGGATTTCCGCAAGGACGCAGAAGGGATCACTGAAATGCAGTTTGGAAAAACCTTGGTTGTTCTGGCCGCTGCTTTCCTGGGCGGTTTAAGCGCGTGCAGCGAGGCAGCGGCGCCCTCACCCGCCCGCGCTCAGGAACTTGGAGATCGCACCCGGCAAATCGGTGCAGTGTTACAGGGCCAACTTGACGCTGCGGTCACCGAAGGACGGATTCCGTCTGCAATTGCTTTGGTCGCGCGCGGGCCGAATGTAATCTGGATGGGGACGTCTGGCGATATGGGGCCGAACACGCCGATGCGCACCGATGCCATTATCCCGCTCGCCTCGATCGGTAAACTTTACACCGCAACCGCAGCGATGATTCTGGTCGAACGCGCCCAGGTTTCACTCGATGATGCTGTCAGTGACTACATTGCGGAATTCGCGACTGGCGCGGGCGACGGTGTCACGATCAGGCATTTATTGACCCACACTTCGGGCCTGACCGTGAATGGCAATGCGTATTGGAATGTGTGGAACGAGCACGCGGGTCATACCACAACGCTGGATATGGCCCGCGGAATTGCGGCTCTGCCGCGCGTTCGCGAGCCAGGAACGGCGTTCGAATACGGTGGAACCGGTGGAAATTATGAAATTCTCGCAGCCGTCATCGAGATTGTCAGCGGCCAGACTTTGGAAGCTTTCATGGTCGAGAATATATTTTCGCCGCTCGGCCTCAACGACACGTATTTTTTTATTCCTGATGAGAAAATAGACCGACTGCCTGCTTTTTATGGTTTCGAAGATAGCGAACTGATTTTGTCACGCGCTATGGGCGAAGAGTATCCGCGAAATGACTATTTCTTCGGTGGCGGCGGCATTTCGACCTCTGCGCAGGACGCGCTCCGCTTTGCACAGTTATTCCTCAATGACGGCGAGGTTGATGGCGTACGTATTCTGGAAACTCGATCTGTGGAACAGATGATGAGTGATCAACTTTCGCCATTGCCAGCATTGAGCAATGGAATGGGTTGGGGCTTTGGCGGAGCCGTCACAAGGGACGCAACACCGGACAACCGCCGCCAGTATGGCTGGATTGGCGGCAGTTACGCCATGTTGTTTGTCGACCGCACAAGCGGTTTGGTTCTATACGTCGTGACCCCTATTGAACCTCCGGGAGACATTGATTTTCTGATGCAATTTCAGGATACAATGACGGAAACACTGAGCGCAGGCGAATAAATTTCCACTTGCCGTTTCCGGGAAATGAGGGGCATAAATCCGGGCTTCCAACGTCGGAGATTTTCTTGCCCCGCTATCCTAGCTTGAACAACGATGATTATCTCGAAGCCCTGTTCAAGCGCTTTCCGCGCGGCGTCAAACCACTGCTGGAATTGCATGATGCGCTGATGCGTGACGCCTCCGATCTGGACGTCGCCACGCGCGAACTGATCGCGGCCTATGTCTCGGGCCTCAATGCCTGCCAGTTTTGTTATGGCGCCCACAAGGCCATGGCCCAGGCTTTTGGCGTTGATCCGGAGTTGATTGAAACGCTGGTTGTTTCCGGTCCGGCAGATGCCCTTGTGGACCGCAGGCTTGTCCCGCTACTCGACTATGTCCGGCAAATCACCATCGAGCCATCAAAATCAACCGATGCGATGGCGGAGGCTGTCTATGCCGCCGGATGGAGTGAGGATGCGCTCTATGATGCGGTCGCGACAGCCGCGCTCTATGCGTATATGAACCGGATTCTGGACGGGGCGGGCATTTCGCCCAAACCCCTGTTTACTGCGCCGACGGATGACGAATTGCAGGCGCGGCGCGAAGGCGATTATGTCGGCTGGGGCCAGAAAGCGGGCCTGATTGATTAACGGATCGCGCCTTGTCTGTTTCGACGTGGATTCCACTCTGTTGGGCGTGGAGAGTCTTGACTATTTGTTGACCCGGAAACTCGGTCCCGAAGCCGCAGAACAGATCGAGGCGCTCACTTCTGGCGGCATGAACGGCACGCTCTCCTTTCGCCAGTCACTGATGGCGCGTCTGGATCTCGCCTCTCTGAACCGGAACGACATCACAGCCGCGGCCGAAGCGCTTCGCGACCACATCACCCCCGGCATGGCAGAACTGCTGTCCGATTTACGCCAGCGCGGCGATCAGGTGCGCGCCGTCTCTGGCGGGTTTGAAGACGTGCTACGCCCTGTTCTGGGGGATCTTGGATTTGGCTCCGGGGAAATTTTTGCCAATCGTTTCGTCTGGCAGGCCGACACTGTAGCTGGCTTGGAGACCGATAATCCGCTCTCTGAAAATGGTGGCAAGCCGCACATCCTGAACGCCATGGCGCAGGACGGACAGTTTGCCGCAATCTGGATGGTCGGCGATGGCGTCACCGATCTTGAAACCCTGAGCGCGGGTGCTGCCGATCACTTCATCGGTTTCGGCGCGATTGCCCGCCGTGACGCCGTTGCGGAACGGGCTCCGGACTATGCCAACACGCTCGTAGAGTTGCGCCGACTGCTGCTTGGCTAGGCCGATATCGACCGGATGCGGATCGTCCCGGTGGCCTGTCGCAAATGATCGAGCAATTCCGGTGACACATCACCTTCGACATCGGTGGAGACATAGCCCAGCTCGCCAACCGTATTGAGATAATGCGCCGCAATGTTCAGCCCGGCATCGCTGATTTCGCGTGTCAGCGTCGAGAGATAGCCCGGCGCATTGCCGTGCAATGCCAGAATCCGTGTCCGGCCATCCGCCAGCTCTCCGGCGTCCAGTTCTGGAAAATTCACCGATTTCGCCGAGCCGCCGCGCATCGCATAGCGCACCAGTTTCAGGCCTGCATCCATGCCGATTGCCGCTTGTGCCTCTTCGGTTGAACCCCCGATATGCGGCGTCAGGAGAGCGGTCTCGCAATCGCGCAACGGGCTTTCAAAGGCCTCATCCTTCGATGCCGGCTCAACCGGAAACACATCAATAGCGGCCCCGGCCAGATGCCCGGATTTCAACGCCGAGGCGAGTGCTGCAACGTCCACCAGATCACCGCGCGCATGATTGATCAGGAATGCGCCTTTTTTCATTTTCCCGATCGCAGCCGCATCCATCATCATCCGCGTTTGCGGCGTTGACGGCACGTGCAGGGTGACCACATCGCTGATCGCCAGCAATTCGTCCAGCGACGCCGCCGGCCGCGCATTGCCATGGGCCAGCTTCGGTTCATTGTCATGAAAATGCACATGCATGCCATGGCCCGACGCCAGCACCGACAATTGCGAACCGATATTGCCATAACCGATAATGCCGAGCTTCTTGGAGCGAACCTCATGCGAGCCTACAGCGGATTTCTGCCATTCACCGCGCTTTATCGCCGCCAGTTTTTGCGGAATGCCGCGCATCAGCATGACGGTCGAGGCCAAGGTCAATTCGGCAACCGAACGCGTATTGGCAAAGGGCGCATTGAACACGGCGATGCCGCGCTTGGCGGCGGCTTCGAGATCAACCTGATTGGTGCCGATACAAAAACAGCCAATCGCCAGAAGGTCAGGTGCCGCCTCCAGAATATCTTCGGTAATCCGGGTGCGCGAACGAATGCCCAGAAGCGCCACGCCGTTCAGCGCCGCTTTCAGCTCATCCGGATCCAGCGCATGCCCGATACGTTCGATTTCAACGCCCGGAATCTGGCCCAACACGTCATCAGCATCGCCATGAACATTTTCAAGAAGAAGCGCTTTCATCCGGCCGGACCTTGTCTACTGCACAGCAGCAAAGCTTGATTCCGACCTGGGGTGAAGCCGCCTTTACTCGTCAACCGCCATCGCGCGCAGCGCGGCCAGCGACTGATCGACATGCTCATACGGGCTCATCTCCGTATAGGTCAGGGCAATACTGGAGGACTGGTCGATCACATAGGTCGTCCGCTGGGTCCAGCCGGGGCGCATCATCAGGCGCACTTCATAGTCGCCCATCATGCCATCTGCGATGGCAAACACCGGAAAGGCCGAAGCGCAATGCTGGGTCGAAAATTCAGCCAGCTGATCAGTATTGCCGGCGGTAATGCCGATCACCTGCGCGCCCAGAGCTTCAAACTCGCCAATGCTCTCGGCAAAGCTGGCCGCCTGCGCTTCACAGCCCGAGGTAAAGGCCGCCGGAAAGAAGAACAAGACCACCGGTCCATCGGCCAGAGCTTGGGACAGGGTGAAACTGACTTCTTCGCCCGCCTGAAAACCCTCGACGTTGAAGTCCGGCGCGGCCTCGCCGACTTCCAGTTCGGCAAGCGCGGCAGAGGACAAGGCAAAAGCCGCAGATGCGGCAAGCAGAGTACGGATCATGATCAGGCTCCAGAAAGGGCTTTTCCCTGCCTACACGGTTTGGGGGCGTCATGACAGCACGGAAACGCGTTGCGCGCCGGTCCCTATTCGGAGCCTGCCCGATCAGGCCCCCACAGGTTCACCGAGTCCTGACCAACAATTGCGGCGGCGCGGCGCTGAACTTCGGACGGGCTCAGAACGCCCCGCTCCAGAGCAGAACGGAACCAGTCCTCGAACACGCCGCCAGTGTCGTCAAAATCGTCCTCGATCAAGGCATGATAAAGCGCGGCGGCGAATAAATGCATCCCGCCATCGGCATGCTGCCAACGCCGCGCCGGGTCACGGCCAAATCCGAGCCGGTCGGACACGATCTGGTCAAGCGCCTGCGTTGCGCCCTCATTGATGACACCCTGAAACGAATTATAGCCAAAGGCCGGGTCATGATCCTCGACAATGGACGCCATCCAGGGATCGGCTTCCAGATCGGACATCAGGGTCCAGAGGCTGTCATCTTCCAGATCAAATGGCGGATGAAAAATTTCATGCGCGGCGACGCGCAATTGTGTGGCCGCTTCCCACTCATAGAAGGCGATAAAACGTTGCCCCAGAATGCGGATGCCATAGGGCTGGTTAAACCGCACGACAAGAATATCAATGCGCGGATCGAGGTCGCGACCCAGCAATCGGGCCTGTTCGGGAATGATGTCGTATTGCGAAACAGCGGCCGCAATCCGTTCAATTCCTGCTGCAACAGGCGGCCGGTTTGTCGAAGCATACCAGCGCTCATATCCGACATCACGCAGCGCCGTCAGCGCCGTATGGATTATCGGCATAGCCTCCACAATAGAGGCATAGCGGTCAGCGTTCCAGTTCGGCGATTGTTCAAGACCGGGGCGCAAGCGGCCATCCGGATCAAGCGCCGATATCATAACATCGTCCAGCGTGGCGACCGGGCCGGCCGAGAAGATCAGCGCCAGTGTCGGCCCGGTCAGCTGGCCGCGTGTCTGGCGCATCTGAAAATCAATCTCGTCAATCGCCGCAAGGCCTTCGGGCGAGAGATTTTCCCGCAGGAAACTGATTGTCTCGCTGAATATGGGCGCCTGAAGAACATCACCGCCAATGGCACCGATCAGCAATAGCGCATCCATACCTTCTGCCGGCTGAACGACCCAATCGGTTCGCGTTTCGGTGAGTGCGGCGGCATCCTCGGTTCGGGCCAGCGCGGAACCATGTGACGCCAGCAAGACGGCAAGCGGAACAAGAATATTTCGCATTTTGAGATTCACTCCTTAAATCAGGGCAAACCCCTTCCCGAACGAAATCTAGGCAATATCACAACGCCCCGTCTTGAACAGGATTGATCAGGTCTGTGGAAACCGTGCCGGTGTGTGGCCGGTGGCACGCTTGAGCAGGCGCGTCAGATGGGGTTGATCTGAAAACCCGGCGGCACAGACCACCTCCACCGGGCTGGCGCCGTCACGCAGAAGCGCAATCGCGATTTGCAAGCGCTTTTCCTTGCGCAACTGGACCGGGCCCAGTCCGAACCAGCGTTTGCAAGTGCGGGCCGCGTGCTCGGCTGACACCCCGCATCGACGCGCCAGTTGATCGACGGGCGTTTCAGGGCAGTTCACCAGCAATCGGGTCAGTCTGACCAGCCATTCGGCCGGGGAAACGGGGTGGCAGAGCTCCGCCTCCTCGCGCGCGGCTTCTGCGGCCATTGCCGGGTTGCGACGCGCCAGTTTTTCCAGAGCGGCCGGGTCGGACACACATATCGCCCGCAATCCGTCGGCCAGAGGGGCTGGCAGATTGATGATCACCGCGCCCTCACACCCGAATTCATCGCCATGGGCATGCCAGGCCGGATGGATCATCAACATCCCCGCCGTACAGGCAAACCGCCCATCAACCGACACTTCCTGATAGCCGCCCTCCAGAACCAGCGCCGCATAGCTTTCTGCATGCCGGTGAAAGGGCAAGGCCGCTCCGGCAGCGTGCGAGGTTTCAAGGGCAGGTGTCATGGGACGAGGTTAGCGGAAAGATGTGACTTGGGAACTGGGAATTGCGTAGACAAAATTGTGCAGAACGCATATGTTCTTTTTTTGTTCTATTGTAATAAATTTGCGCTTATCTAGTGTTCATGCACCAAGAGGTCACAACATGTCGCGTCAGAACGATCTACAAAACTCCAACATGCTTTCTTCTGTGGAACTTTGCGCGGGAGCGGGAGGTCAAGCCCTTGGTTTAGAGCAGGCGGGATTTGTTCATGAATGCGTGGCAGAAATCGACCGTGACGCTTGCCAAACACTTCGGCTAAATCGGCCGCAATGGACCGTGTCTGAAGGTGACATCAAAGACTTCGATGCTTCACCGTTCAAAGGGGTCGATCTGGTTGCGGGCGGGCTGCCTTGTCCACCCTTTTCGATTGCGGGCAAACAGCTCGGCGAGAAAGACGAAAGAAATCTTTTTCCAATCGCGCTTGATATCGTCGACGAGATTAGGCCCGGCGCAGTGATGATCGAAAATGTTCGGGGTTTTCTTGGCGCGGTGTTTGAAGACTATCGCCAACACCTGAAAGCTAAACTCCACAGCATGGGGTATCATACAGAGTGGCGTCTATTGAATGCGTCCGACTATGGAGTTCCACAACTCCGACCCCGGGTAATCATTATTGCTATCAGACACGCTTTCAAAGACGCGTTTGAATGGCCCGAAGCCAATCCACACAATCCCGCAACGGTGGGTGAAACGTTACACGATCTAATGGGCGCCAATGGATGGCGCGGCACAAATGCATGGAAAGCACGGGCTGATGATATCGCGCCAACTATCGTCGGTGGGTCAAAAAAGCACGGCGGGCCAGATCTGGGCCCAACCCGCGCGCGCGCCGCATGGCAGACGCTTGGGGTTAATGGCAAATCAATTGCGCCCGAAGCCCCAGAGCCAGATTTTGTTGGAATGCCGCGTCTGACGGTTCCAATGGTCGCGCGGATTCAAGGCTTTCCTGACGATTGGCAGTTTTACGGAAAGAAAACATCTGCTTATCGACAGGTTGGCAACGCGTTCCCGCCACCAGTTGCAAAAGCTGTGGCTGAACGCGTGAATGCCGCCTTGTCGATGTCTGGAATTGTGCACCAAGTTAGGACCGTGGCTTGAGTGGAGCTATTTCCATATGCCGACATGCCTTTCATGAGGCAATTCTTGACGGAATACTAACGATATCCAAAAAGGGAGTGCCAAGCATTGCCGACTCTGGCAGCAAAATTAGCGTCGACATAGCCTGCCAAATTGTCGAACGGATCGGCAAAGCGAACGTGTCAGAAAAGGGCGCTGGTCAAACCGCAGGTTCGGATTTTGAAAGCGCCTGCGCCGATTTTGTAAATTCGGCCTTTTCCCAATTGTCGCATATTCGGCCCGGCAAGTTCATCGTGACAAAGGGCGGCAGCATCGCTCAATTTGATCAATACTCCCATCTAGATGAAATTGAAGCCATCGCCAAAAAATCGAAAGAAATCGCAACGGCTCTTGGTTCCGATTATATTATCAAGCCAGATATCGTTATATCTAAACAGCCCTTCCCAGATGACGAGCTAAATGCACTTGCGAACATAGTTGATGTGGATAGCGCGAAACTGAGCCCGCTTCGAGCGTGCAATCAAGAAATGGCGACTCTACACGCCTCTATAAGTTGTAAATGGACTCTTCGAAGTGACCGCGCACAAAACGCCCGTTCGGAGGGTTTAAACCTTGTTCGAAATCGAAAAGGTCGTCTCCCACACATCGTTGCAATTACGGCAGAACCCATGCCATCGCGAATAGCGTCGTTGGCGCTCGGCACAGGCGACATCGACTGCGTCTACCACTTTGCGCTACCTGAATTGCGAGATTCTTTAATCGAATTGAAACGGGAAGATGCACTCGATTTGCTTGATACAATGGTCGCAGGCAAACGTCTTAGAGACATTTCCGACCTTCCGTTAGATTTGGCTGTTTAACCGATCACGATTGTGCTGAAAGTTCCGAGTTGGGTACTCAATTCCTAATCCCCGTCCATCTTCAGCGCGGCGATAAAGGCTTCCTGCGGGATGTCGACGCGGCCGAACTGGCGCATCTTTTT
This sequence comes from Hyphobacterium sp., assembly GCA_021604625.1. GTDB lineage: Bacteria > Pseudomonadota > Alphaproteobacteria > Caulobacterales > Maricaulaceae > Hyphobacterium. Next base: position 36,357 of record BQJI01000002.1, read on the forward strand.
CTTTCCCTTCTTCTGCTTTTCCAGAAGCTTGCGTTTGCGCGTCGCGTCGCCACCATAGCATTTGGCGGTCACGTCCTTGCGCAGGGCGGACAGGGTTTCGCGCGCCACAATCCGGCCGCCAATCGCCGCCTGAATCGGGATTTTGAACATGTGGCGCGGGATCAGGTCTTTCAGCTTCTCACACATCGACCGACCGCGCGCCTCGGCGCGGCTGCGGTGGACGATCATGGAGAGCGCATCAACCGGCTCGTCATTGACGAGGATCGCCATTTTCACGAGGTCATTCTCGCGATAATCCTTCCACTGATAGTCAAAGGAGGCATAGCCTTTGCTCACCGATTTCAGCCGGTCATAGAAATCAAACACCACTTCGTTGAGCGGTAATTCATAGACGACCAGTGCGCGGCTGCCGGCATAGGTCAACTGTTGCTGGATACCACGCCGGTCCTCGCACAGCTTCAACACACCGCCCAGATATTCGTCCGGCACCAGTATCGTGGCTGTGATCCAGGGTTCTGAAATCGAGGCGACTTTCACCACGTCCGGCATGTCCGCCGGATTGTGCAGATCCATTTCCGACCCGTCATTCATCTGTAGCTTGTAGACCACGGATGGGGCCGTTGTGATCAGCTCGACATTATATTCCCGCTCAAGGCGCTCGCGGATCACTTCCAGATGGAGAAGACCCAGAAAGCCGCACCGAAAGCCAAAGCCGAGTGCCGCTGATGTTTCCATCTCGAACGAGAAGGACGCATCATTCAGCGCCAGTCGTTCAATGGCGTCGCGCAAATCTTCGAACTCGGCGGAATCCACCGGAAACAGGCCGCAAAACACCACCGGAATCGCCGGTTTGAAGCCGGGCAGCGGCTCGGCGGTCGGACGTTTTTCATCGGTAACCGTGTCGCCAACCCGCGCATCGCGGACCTGTTTGATCGAGGCATTGAGGAAGCCGATCTCGCCCGGTCCCAGCGAATCGACATTGACCTTGGCGGGCGTGAATACGCCGACACCGTCCACACCATAAGACGCCCCGGCGCGCATCAGGCGCACACGCATGCCTTTTTTCAACTGGCCTTCCATCACCCGCACCAGACAGATCACGCCGAGATAGGCATCATACCAGCTGTCCACCAGCAACGCTTTCAGCGGTGCATCCGGATCGCCCGGTTTTGGAGGCGGAAGTTTATCGATGATGGTTTCCAGAACCTGATCGACATTGAGACCGGTCTTTGCGGAAATTTCGACCGCATCCTGCGCCTCGATACCGATCACATCCTCGATCTGCTTCTTGATCCGTTCAGGCTCGGCGGCTGGCAGATCGATCTTGTTCAAAACCGGCGCAATTTCCAGATCCGCATCAATCGCCTGATAGACATTGGCCAGCGTCTGGGCTTCCACGCCCTGAGCCGCGTCGACGACAAGCAGTGCGCCCTCACAGGCATAAAGCGAGCGCGACACTTCATAGGCGAAATCGACATGGCCGGGCGTGTCGATCAAATTCAGGATATAGGTCTCGCCATCCTTGGCGGTATATTCCAGACGCACGGTCTGGGCCTTGATGGTAATGCCCCGCTCGCGTTCGAGCTCCATATTGTCGAGCACTTGCTCCTTCATCTCGCGCTGGGTCAGCCCGCCCGTGATCTGAATCAGACGGTCGGCCAGCGTCGATTTACCGTGGTCGATATGCGCCACGATGGAAAAATTCCGGATACGGGATTGGTCAATGCTCATGCCGCGGGACGTAGCATTGGCTAAGGCGTCCGCCAAGCGTCGTTTACCTTGCGCTCAAACCCGTCTTGCTGCATGAACGCGAAATCGCGATAATTCGCGCTCTGGGTGAGTGTTCGGGAGGGGCCTCGCTATGGTTTCAAGACTGATTTATGTCTCGACGGGACGTCACGATCTTCAAAAGACCGATATCGAAGATATTCTCGCCTGTGCGAATGAACGCAATTCGCAGAATGATGTCACCGGATTGCTCCTCTATGATGGCCGAGGTTTCATCCAGATGCTGGAAGGCCCGTTGGACGTCGTCGACGAGATTTTTTCGTCGATTGCGAAGGATCAACGCCATTCGAATATCTCCGTTATTTTGACTCAAACCGATATGCCAAGGCAATTTGGAGGCTGGTCTCTGGGCTATTCCCTGATCAATGACCTTCGCCTGCTGGACGGTGAGAGCTGGTTCCCGCTCACCGAACGGACGCTGGACATGGCGCTGCCGGACGCTCTGGATCCGATCATACGCGCCCTTTTTGCAAGCTTTCAGACGGTGCAGGCCCAGGCCGCAGATTAACCTCGCCCTAACCGGATCGTCATTGTCTTGCCTGAATTGGTGTGCAGATTCGAACCCGAATTCGCGCTGATTGTCAGGAGACAAACCGCCATGTCTATTCGCAAGATTGCCGTCGCCGTGATTGCCGCTACCGGTTTGAGCTTGCCGGCGCTGGCACAGGACGATCCCGATTACGGCCAGCCCAGCCAGTATTCCGAAGACGTGGACACCTATTCCCGAGAGGAAGTTGTCGAGGCGGTCTCGGATTTCTTCGGCGTCACGGCCGAGGCCGCCGCCGCTGTCATTGAACGGGTCTTTTCAGACCTGGGTCGCCCCGTCGGCTATGTCGCGGGCGAAGAAGTCGCTGCCGCTGTCGGTGTGGGTTTACGCTATGGCGAGGGTTATCTGACCATGCGCAACGGCCAGCGCGAGCATGTTTACTGGCAGGGCCCGTCTATCGGTTTCGATACCGGCGGCAATGCCAGCCGCGTCTTTGTCCTCATCTACCAGATGGATGATCCCGACCGCATCTATCGCCGCTTTCCCGGCGTTGAAGGCTCGGCTTATTTCATCGGTGGCATGGGTGTGAATTATCAGCGCGCTGATGGCATCACGCTTGCCCCTATCCGCTCGGGCGTCGGCCTGCGCGTGGGCGCGAATGTCGGTTATCTCGCCTATTCACGTCGCCGCAACTGGTTGCCTTTCTAGGCGTTGTGAAGATCCGTACCGCCGGGCGCGATGATTATCCCGGCATCCGCAAATGTCTCGATATCGCCTTCGGCCAGACGGCAGAGGGTGATATTGTTGATCGTCTGCGCAGCGACGATTCAGACAGTCTTGAACTGGTCGCCGCCCATCATGGCGATATTATCGGCACGGCGATGTTTTCGCCTACCAGCGCTCATCTTGCCTCCGGCGATATTCTGCGCGGTCTGGGGCTTGGCCCGGTCGCGGTCAGCCCCGACGATCAGAGCAAGGGCATCGGCGCGGCGCTCATCGAGGCCGGGCTGGAGCATTTCCGCCCCTATCCCGTCGCTTTCTTCTGCGTGCTTGGCGCGCCGGATTATTATGCCCGCTTCGGTTTCACGCCCGCGATAGAGCGCGGCTGGACCTGGTCGGGTGATGACGGGTCGGTTGCCGAAATGCGCCATGCCTTCCAGATCATCATTCCCAGACCCCTTCAGGCCAGCGATGGCATCATTCAGTATCATCCCGCATTCGGGGTATGAGCGAATTCGTTTGCTATTCACCGCAATCCGTGTGAGAGAGCGCCCGTCTTCGCGCCGCGCGTAGATGTTCGGATGTCCGATCAGGCGGCGCGCCATAGGCCGAGCCATCTTTGTTTTGAAAGATCGCCGTAAGCCCCACCCCTGCTTTTGACGGGGGATCCTCCAGGCGGCTGGTCTACGCAAGCTCCCTATTTTGAAAAACCGCTCCGCGCGGCGATTGGCATGGGCCGATTCCGCGTGGTGTGATGTGTGAAAGTTGAATTTTTGACCCAGTTTACCGAACTCGGCCTGTCCGAACCTGTTCTCAAAGCCCTCACCGCTGAAGGCTATACCGACCCCACCCCCATTCAGGCGCAGGCCATCCCCGCTCTGATGGCCGGCCGCGACCTCCTCGGAACGGCGCAGACCGGCACCGGTAAGACCGCTGCCTTCACCCTGCCCGTTCTCGACGCGATTGTGAAATCCACAAGCCGCGCGCAGAACCGCTCCTGCACTGTGCTCATTCTCGCACCAACGCGCGAACTCGCCCTGCAGATTGCTGAATCCGTCAAGACCTATGGCCGCTATGTGCGCCCGACGATCGCGGTCGTCATGGGCGGCGTGAAACCCGGCGCCCAGATCCGCACCATGCAGCGCGGCGTCGATGTCCTCATCGCCACGCCGGGACGTCTGCTCGATCATATGGGCACCGGCGCCATCAATTTGCAGAGCGTCAAGACCGTGATCCTTGATGAAGCCGACCAGATGATGGATCTCGGCTTCATGCCGGCCATCCGCCGCGTCATGGCCGCCACGCCGAAGGATCGGCAGACCTCGCTGTTTTCCGCCACCATGCCGAAACCGATCCGTACGCTGGCCCATGACTTCCTGACCGATCCGGTCCAGATCAGTGTCGCATCAGAATCGCGGCCCATCGAACAGATCGAGCAATCGGTGCAATTCCTCGAACGCTCGCAGAAGCTCGAACGTCTGGTGAAAGTGCTCAGCGTTGAGGAAATGACCAGCGGTATCGTCTTCACCCGTACCAAGCGCGGCGCCGACAAGGTCTGCCAGCGGCTGACAAAAGCCGGTCTGGCCGCAGAAACCATTCATGGCAATAAAAGCCAGAACCAGCGCCAGCGCGCGCTCGACGCCTTCAAGCGCAGCAAATGCAACATCCTCGTGGCAACCGACATTGCCGCGCGTGGAATTGACGTCGACGGCGTCTCCCATGTTGTGAATTACGAATTGCCGAATGTGCCGGAATCCTATGTCCACCGCATTGGCCGCACCGCACGCGCCGGCAAGACCGGCATCGCAATCGCATTTTGTGATGGCGAGGAAAAATCCCTGCTGAAGGACATTGAGCGCCTGATCGGTTACCGTCTGGCGGTGACCAATCCGGACGGGTCTGAACAACATCCGACAAAGCCCTTCACCGAAGAAGCCCGTGGCCCAGCACCGAAAAAGTCGGCGCGCCCGCGTGGCGGTCGCAACAGAACCCGGAAGCCAAGACCGGAATTTGCCGCCGGTGAGAGGTCATCTGAATCTCGCCCGCAAGGTGAAAGACGCCCGAAGCCAGCGACTGGTCAGGGCGAATTCCGCAAGCGCAGCGACAAGCCGCGCAATGATCGTCCGCGCGCCAAAACCGAAAATGCCAAACCACAAGGCCAGCGTCCGCAAGGCGAACGCGCATTTGGAAAGCCCCATGCGGGAACTGTTCGGGGTGAGCGGTCGCAGGGACAGAGTCGCAATCCGGAACAGGGCAAGCGTTCGGATGGTCCCGGCAATGACAATGCCGCGCCCCAGCGTTTCGGAAAAAGCAAGTTCAAGCCTTCAGGCGGTGGCAAGTCCGGTCCGTCGCGTCGTCCGCGTTCAGGCGGTCCTAACCGCCGGTCAGCCTAAGTGGCGGTGGCCGGAATGAATTCGATTTCCGGCCATTGCTCTTTCTGACGCGCAATCTTGGCATTCCAGTGATCGGGCGTTGAGATGTCCGGCATCGGCGCGACGTGGAGTGAAAACAAACCGTTCAGACCGTAAGGCGCGATGAGTTCCGGCTGGCCTTCGCGAGTCAGTCGGATCGCCACGGCATGGGTGGTCGAGGCAAACTGGCGCACCGCATCCTCGGTGCTGGTGAGCGCCGGACGATGTGTGCCGAATTTCCGGTTGAACCAGACATGGACGCGGGCCTGATTGCAGACTTCAACCTCTGGCGTAACCCCGGCAAACACCTCTGCCGCGCGCGCGACAATGGCGTCTTCGCCCGCTTCTGTCAGATCGTCGGCATCGAAATAGGCCAGATCATAATCATTGACGCCAAAGCCCGGCTCGCGCCCGGTCAGCTCATTCCAGACCGCCTGATAGACCGCCCCGGCAATCAGCGCCCAGTCCGGCAGGTCCAGTTGTCGCGCGCGCTCCAACACTTCAGCCGCGACAGGGTCCGCCAGAACCGATTGGATCACAAACGCCTGTTGCTCGGCTTCGGGCGCATTCGCCAATCGTCGCGGGTCTGGCGGCATGTCTATCCCCTGAGGCTGGCGCCTGTGGCTTTCTCGACACCAGCGACGATCTTCGCCGCAACCGCGTCAATTTCCTTGTCCGTCAGGGTTTTCTCACGCGGCTGGATCACCGCTTCGATTGCCAGTGACACCTGCCCGTCTGGCACACCCTTGCCCTTGTAGACGTCAAACACGGTGACATCGGAAATCATTGCCTTGTCCGCACCTTTTGCGGCGCGGACGAGCGTATCAGCGGCAATTTCCGCATCCACCACGAATGCAAAATCACGCTTCACCGGTGTCAGCTCCGCGCGATCGAGCGCGGGACGCGCTTTGGTCGCCGATTTCTTCTTGGGTTCCGGAATGCCGTCGAGAATGATTTCAAATCCGATGACGCGGCCCTCAATGCCCAGCGCTTTCAAGACGCGCGGATGAATTTCGCCAAACTCCGCCAGCACGTTTTTCGGGCCCAGACGCATGACGCCGGAACGGCCTGGATGCCACCAGTCGCGCGCCTCCGGCACGACTTGCAAAGACGCAACCGGCGCTCCGGCCGCATCCAGTGCCGCCATCGCATCGGCCTTGGCATCAAACAGGTCAGCGTCGCGCGTGCCCGCCCAATGACGGCCTGCGGCGCAGAAACGCACACCGGAAACCGCCATGCGCTGTCCGTCCGGTAGATCGGTCAGATAGACCGGCCCGGCTTCAAACAGGCGCGGATCATCAACGCCCTTATCGGCATTTTCCTGCAAGGCGGTCAAAAGGTGAATGAGCGCGGTGGGCCGCATCACATCCAGTTCCGAAGAAATCGGATTGTCCAGCTCCAGACCTTCGCCATGACCGCCAAACAGCGCCGCCTGATCGCGGTGACTGAAAGACCAGGTCACCGCCTCGTTATAACCGCGCACCGCCAATGCTCGCCTTGCATGCCGCGCACGGTTTTGACCGGTTGTAGCGGTGGGTTCACGCCGTCCCGGCAGTTTCGGCAAGGAGATCGCCTCGATTTTGTTGTAGCCGTAAATGCGCGCGACTTCCTCGACGAGATCGGCCTTCATGGTGCAATCGCGGCGGAAGGTCGGCACTTCGACGTGGAGAGTTTCGCCCGAGCCAGCGACACCGAATCCCAGATCCATCAGGATTTTCGTGATCTTTTCCGGTGGCAAATCAAGGCCAGTCAGGCGTTTGACTTCCGACACCGGAAAGTCGATCGGTGCTGGTGCCGCCGGTGCTTCTCCGGCGATCCGGATTTCGGAAACCTCACCGCCGCAAAGCTCGACAACAAGCTGCGTCGCCAGATCAAGCCCGGGCTGGATCGAACCGGTATCAACGCCGCGTTCAAAACGATAGCGCGCATCCGATTCAATGCCGGTCGCCCGGCCTGTGGCACGGGTGATTTCGGGCTCGAACCAGGCGCACTCGATGAAAACATTGACGGTCGCACCGGACACGCCGGACGTTTCACCGCCCATCACGCCGCCATAGCCCAGACAATTATCCTCGTCGGCAATGACACACTGCTCGGCGCCCGGCGTATAGGATTTGCCATCCAGCGCTTCGAACCTATCGGCTTCGCCCTTGCCGCGGCGCGCAATAATGGTGCTGCCAATCTTGTCGGCATCATAGACGTGCAGCGGGCGGCAACGGTCATAGGACACCAGATTGGTGATATCCGCGAGCATGTTGATCGAACGCAGGCCAATGGCTTCGAGTTTGCGTTTCAGCCATTGCGGCGACGGGCCATTCTTGACGCCGCGAATAAAGCGTCCCGCGAAAACCGGACAGGCCTCCGGAAAGTCGAGACGAATATCAATCGGACAGGCAAAAGCACCCTTGATCGACTTGGGCGCAGGCGTTTTGACCGTGCCGAGCCCGGCCGCCGCCAGATCACGGGCAATCCCGTCCACGCCCAGCCAGTCCGGGCGGTTAGGCGTCACTTCAAAATCAACCACCGGATCATTCGCGCCCAGCGCCTCGGCTGCCGGATCAC
>BQJI01000003.1 GCA_021604625.1 Hyphobacterium sp.
ACCCGCTGCTCACCACATGGTGGGCAGAAAACCTTGACGAGGCGACGCATTCAAAACTCCGCTCCATGCCGCTGGGCCTTTTGCCTGACAAGGGACCAGCAATGGCAGAAAGGTTGGAATTCGAGCCTCTTAATCGCCGTCCGCTGTCGGCTCTCTGCGCTCACAGGCACCGCGAAGGCGAGCAATGGGAGCCCCGTCGGCAGGTTAGCGCGCTTGCACGCGAGTCGTGGCAAGGTTGGACCAACATACTGGATACGCCGGTCGACGAACCAATGTTCAAACGCTTGCTGTCACGTCATGCTTTTGTGCTTTGCGTTGAGGGGGGCGGGTTGGACCCCTCGCCCAAGGCGTGGTTGGCATTGTTGCACGGTGCGATTCCCATCATCCGTAGATCGCCAACCGCCGCCGCATACGAGGATCTGCCAGTCGTCATCATTGACGACTGGAATGACGACAACATCACCGTGGAAAAACTGGAGAATTGGCGAGAACAGCTATCGAGAGAATTTCAGCAGGTTGCGGACTGGCGTCACGACTGGTTTGACCGACTTTCATTCGATTGCCGTTGGAGCCAGTACACTGCCGCACATGATGATCGAGTACGGGCTCTGCGCCCCACGCCGTTCATTTCGTCGCCGGTGGCGGGTGGAGGGTTTGCTTCCGATCAGAAGGCGGGTATTGATCTGCAAAATCAAAACTTCAGTGTAGAGTTTCACGAACCGTTTTCACCTGATACTGCTTCTCGTGGCCTGAATTCTTGTGCGGTATCCAAATATTTCAACAAGGCGGGGAGGGGCATTAACTTGTATTATTCGACAGCGCATCCTGGGTTGGCCCTCGGCGAGGGTGCAGATCTTTCCCAAATGGGCGAAGCTGCAGGCTTTGATTTTAAAACTCTGTCTGAACATCTCCACAGTGACGCGGACGCGATACTTGTAATCTGGGCCGCTCCCGCCGCCCATCTTTTCGCGGCATGTTTGATGGACGGCATGGATTCGGACGACGCCTTGCAATGGGTTGAAAGCCGCGCGACCGAAATACTGAACTTGTTCCGGCGAGCACGCCGCCAGGTGCTTATCCTGCCAGCAGATGCAAGTTGGTTGTCGGTAGCGAAAATTGCCAAGTCCACGCGGGACTATTTCGATCGCCGTATTCAGCCGACCTTTCGGATCGGCGCAGACTTTATGCCGCAACTTGACCCATCAACGGTACTCCACAGGCTTGTCGGCGCGACTATTATAGATTTGCATCCCAACCTTAATCGCCTTGATCAGGAATTGCGCGCGAGCATGGGGCAAGCCTCACTCGAACCTGACTTGAAGAAACGCGAAATCAATATGGCCCTGTCGGAGTTGGTCAATTTTTCCCGGGCGATACCATCTCAGGGGCAAGTTCCCGGAATCGATGAAGGACCGCAATCTGTCCTGGATGTCCAGCGGTCACTTGTGGCCGAAATTCAGGACGCTTTGATCATCTGCCAAGAGGAATTGGCTTGGTACCATAAACTGGCGGCAAGCAAGAAGGGCGGCCTGGAGCAGCGGCGAATTGAACGCGAGTTGTTAGCAATCAAAGAAGAGCGCGACGTATTGCGCACGTTGAGGTCGGATCTTGAGCGCCAGCTCGAGTGGGCCCGAAATGATGTCGAACAGTTGCGGCACGCTCTGGACGCGACGCGAAATTCAACCTCCTGGAAACTGACAGCGCCGTTTAGAATGCTTAGAGGTGATGGTGTTTCAAAAAAAAGAAATGAACCTCAGGAAAGCCCGGCGCCTGAAAAAGGTAAAGCGTGATGGAATCGCTCCTTGATCGCACAAATGACCGGTTCGGTTTGGTTATACATATAGGGTGTAGCGAAACGGCAGGGCGCATGTGGCAGAGGCGCGCCGATAATATCGTAATGGTCGAACCGGATCCACTGCGCGCGGATGCAATAAGGACCTGGCTCGACGAGGGTGGTAAGGGAATGCTCGTCGAGGCCGCTGTCGCAGACCGTCGGGGTGAAGGCACTTTCAGGCGAACCAGTTTTGGTGACATGAACAGTTTGCGGGTGCCTACAGGCGCATTGACGCTATTTCCTGGACTGCAATCACTGGAAACAGTGCCGGTAAAGCTGATTTTGGCACGTGACTTGATAAATGGGCGAAATTTGGAATCAATCGAGGGTCGGACCTGCTTGGTGATTGATGCTCCGTCAGAAGTGCTGGTTGCGCTTGCCGACCTCGTTGATGCTGATGTGCTTGAAAAGATTGACGATATCATTTTGAATGTTGCTGAGATTCCACTTCATGAAGGTGGAGCAGACCGTAAGTATCTCGAAAGATGGTTGGTTGAGTCTGGTCTTCGACTTGATTGGGAGACGAATTCGGTTGACCCGGACATCAGATATGCCCGTGTTGAACCCGACTGGAAAGCCCGGAACACGCGAAACGACCTTCGTGTTCTTGAGTTGACGGAGATCGTTTCGGATTTGCGGGACTCTAATGCAAAAATCTTGGGTGAGGCGCAGGCGAATTATGCGGCACTGGAGAAATCGCAACAAGACCGGGACGCTTTGAAGGAAGAAGTTGAGGCGTTGAAGGCGGCCAAGGGTGAAGCCTTGGAGGCGGCGCAGGCGAATTATACGGCACTGGAGAAATCGCAACAAGACCGGGACGCTTTGCGACAGGAAATTGAAGGTCTTCGCCAATCCTATGCTAGTTCTTCCGAGGAGGCGCAGGCGAATTATGCGGCACTGGAGAAATCGCAACAAGACCGGGACGCTTTGAAGGAAGAAGTTGAGGCGTTGACGGCGGCCAAGGGTGAAGCCTTGGACGCGGCGCAGGCGAATTATGCGGCACTGGAGAAATCGCAACAAGATCGGGACGCTTTGAAGGAAGAAGTTGAGGTGTTGAAGATTGCGCTGAACAAGGCTTCTGAGGAGGCGCAGGGCGCGCAAAGAATTCGCTCCGAACTCGAATTGATGCGCGATGACAATAGGCTATCTTTGCGGATTCAGCGCATTGCACAGGCGGATCTGGCAGAATTGCAAGACCGTTACGGTTCTCTTGCTGACGAGAAACGAAAACTGGAAGATTTTCTCGATGAGCTTGCTGAAAAAGTTCAGGAATCTATGAGTGCCAAAGCGGAATTGCCGTTAGAAAAGAAAGCAAAGACAACGCGCTCGCGCGCCAGGACATCCAGCAAGCCCGCGAAGAAAAGCAGCCAGGCGCGGTCAGAATGAGTTCACCTCCGCCAAAATCTGTGGCTCTGGCATTAAGCGGCAACAGCAATACGCCGTCTCTGGAGGGTGCCGAGCCCGGCAAACGGGTCGGTCTCAACTGGTTAAACAGTGAGGGCACTCGTCGTCTGAATCAAAATGCTCTAGCGCGTTTGTCCAAACTCCTGAATCAGCGTCCAGCGCGCAATTTGGAATCCGTACGGACGATTCATCACTTTGCCTGTACGGGCGGAACATTGGTTGCCAGAGGGTTGCAATCGCAGCCGAACACGCTGCTGCTCAGTGAGGTGGACCCGCTCAGCACGCTACAGTTCAAAACCCAACGTTCGCGGTTTGCGCCCACAGATCCGATATTGTTGGCACGCGGCGCACTCAATCCGATCGACGATACGACTGCAGTCGAAATGTTCGTGGCGTCGGTGACGGTTTTGAAGGATCGAATGCAGCAGATTGGACGGCATCTGATTTTGCGTGATCATGCACATTCGCAGTTCTGTACCGAATCCGATTGGACAGCACGGCCCAGCTTGGCCCACATGTTGACGGATAGAGTGCCGCTTTGTTCGGTTTTGACTGTGCGTCATCCTGTAGATTCGTTTTTGGCACTAGACCGGAATAACTGGGGCCACTTTTCGCCATTCACGCTGGAAGAGTATTCGCGTCGCTATTTGGCGTTTCTATCGGCATATGAAAACGTTCCGATTGTCAGATACGAGCGCCTTGTGGCTGAACCGGACGAAACCATGCGTGAGGTATGCCAGCATCTCGAATTGAGTTACAATTCAGACTGGAAGGCGTTGATTTCAGCTGTGAACATGTCAGGAGACAGTGGGCGCCGCGGAGATAAAATCGCACCGCGCCCTCGCCGAGAATACACGGAAATGTTGGTGCGCGAATCGCAGGAAAGCGCGTCTTATTCAGAATTATGCCAGTTACTGGAATATGATGATAAAATCAGATGGCCGGAAAGTTGATGAAGATGTCAGTGTCCCTATTCATACCGTATTTCAATCCGGCCGATAACGCGAGGAGAAAGGAGCTTGAGCTTTGCCTTTCAAAGAATAGGGCCAATGAGCGTATTGCGCATATCTATCTGATGATCGATGACGACGCGGAGGTTGATCTGGAAGATGGCCGCGTTACGGTTTTCAGAATGGATAGCCGTCCAACCTACCAAGACTGGACCCGTCTCGCTGAAATTTCATCGCCGACCCACATTTCTATTCTGGCCAATGCAGACATCTATTTTGACGAGACAATTAGCCGTCTTGAAGAGCTTTTCGCTTCCGACCCAACAGCGTTTGTAGCGTTAAGTCGCTACGAACTGGTTGACGACAAATTACGTTTGCACCCCAATCCCCACTGGTCGCAAGATACATGGGCATATCTGCCGACGCATGCCTCCAATGCGGACCGCGACCGATGTCTCAATTTTCCACTCGGTGTTCCCCGGTGTGACAATAAGGTAGCGTACAGTTTTGCTGTCTATGGCCACGCTATATATAATCCCTGCCATCAAATCCGAAGCATTCATGTTCACGATAGCGAATCGAGAACCTATGATAAGAAGGGTGATATGCGAATCGTCGGTGGCACCGCTATGGTCCACGCAAGTCAAGACCTCATGGAGCCAGCCAAGCTGGACATCGAGCTCTGGCCGATCCAGTCCGCTCAATTTGAAACCGTTAGGATTAACAGATCGCTGGAGCGTTGGGCGCATGAGCGGGGCACGCAGCTTCCGCCTGTAAAGCCCATCGCTCCCGCCATATCCGCGTCGATTGGCGAACTGCGACTCCCGTCAGTTCAGTCGGCGGAAGTGTCTGCGGGTGCGCCTTCACGTGACAGCGATGTCTATGTTGATAGAAACATCGTTGCTTTTGATGCCCATTGGCAGCATCCGGCAATCACCGAACAGCACGCCTTCAATCAGATCAGATTGCTCGCGGTGCGTGGCGGAACGACTGCTTATCTAGGCTTTCCTTGGGCAACCTATATCGATGTCAGCAATCACAACAAAGCAGACAGCAAACGTCTCTCCGCCATGCGCGACGGACTGGGCCGCGCCGTCGAAGAAGTGGCGGGTCACGAACGTGTCGTGACAGTTTGCCAGCATATTCATATGCTGGATTTTCCCGAGTTGTTCGAAGCGGCCGGAATCACTGACGTCTTTTGGTCTCATGCTGCGCATGGCCAAATCAAGTTCGGTGCAAACCGCAGTATAAATATACACCCGTTCCCGCTATTCCCGGTTCAAATTCCGGAGGGACCAGAAGTTCCGATCGAAGAAAGACCGTATTTGTTTTCCTTCGTTGGTGCCAAAGCAACGCCGATTTATCTAACGCAGTCGCGAACTTTCCTGATAGAGGAGCTTGCGGACCATCCACGCGGCTTTGTGCGCGATCGTGAAACTTGGCATTACAATAAAGTGGTTTACGATCATCAAGTCCTGTCGCGCGCTCAGAGTCATGCCGGATTGGTCGACGCCAATGCCTCCGAAGAATTCAAACAGGTTATGAGGAAGACACAATTCGCGTTGTGTCCATCGGGAACGGGCCCCAATTCCATCAGGCTTTGGGAAGCGATTGCTGGAGGCGCAATTCCAGTGATTTTGAAAGACACATACAAGTTTCCAGGATCACAGACCATATGGGAACAAGCGTCAATTCAGTGCGGTGAAGACCGTGAGAGCATCCGCGCCTTGCCCGAGCGTCTCGAGTACATTGCGGCGGATCGGGAAGCGCTCCAACGGCACCGTGCTGCTTTAAAGATTCTGGCAGCGCGATATGGACGCACAAATTTCGTTCCAGATGTGCTGAAGGCGATCCAGACAGGATAGGCTGCCTGACCGGCATCCAGTAAACCATTAAAGTGAAAGAATCCGAGTATGGTGCATCACGACCCAATTTTCTCCGAATTTGAAACTGTCCAGGTCGAAGCCGACGGAAGTTCAGTCTACGATTTTCTCGGCATCGGAACACAGGCCCGCTTCAAGAAAGGATGGTCAAAATTTGTGCCTCCGGCTGGTAAGAAATTCAATGCAAACCTTCCTGTGCTGAATGAGCATTACTTGGATTGGGTGGCGGTTTTGGAAAGCGTGTCGCGCGCCAACGGCACTTACCGGATTGTCGAACTCGGCGCCGGCTGGGGTACATGGTCCGCCGCCGCGCTTGGCGCATGCCGACAGAACGTTGCCGTACGAGCTGTAGAGGCAGTAGCAATAGAGGCTGACGTCACGCATTGGCAGTGGATGGAGGAGCATTTCCGATCAAACAGGTTGCTGGATCACGGTGTGCATTTGCTCCATGGTGCGGTCGGCGCTGAGTCAGGTGAAATTTCATTTCCGGTGATCGATAATCCAGATGAGGATTATGGGGCATCAACACGAAGCGTCGCTGCAGCACCGAAAAAAGTAACGGTGCGAGCCTACACAATAACCGAAGTTCTCGAATACTTGTCTGGGCCAGCCAATTTTGTGCATATCGACATTCAGGGAGCAGAATACGATACTGTGCCTGCCTCAATGGAATCCCTTACAACAAAGGCGAAGGCCGTACTTGTCGGCACTCACATCTCGTCCGATCATCATCGGTCAATGGTAAAACTATTCCAGGCCGCCGGATGGCGAATACGAATGGACTATGAGCGGGGGCAGGTGTGTCAAACGCCGTACGGCCCGGTGAAAGTCGGCGATGGCGTTGTCGTGGCAGAGAATCCGAAATTTGATTGATTGCGGCTTCCAAGCCGTGCCGGGCCCAGAAAGTGTTCATTAAATGGAATGCGTTCAGAGGGGGTAGGTATGCGAACAGCTTGACCCTCCAAGGGGGGTGTGGTGATTAGTCACGCGGTCTGACCAAGTTCTTGCGCTTGGGCTGGCCTGAAGCAAACAAACACTGCCAGAGAGTATATATTCATCGTAATGCGCGAATCCGAATTACCTCCAAAGTCAGCGGTCGTCACCATAGGGCGTCATGGACTGTCCGATTTTTTTGCCGACATTTTGCAGGGGATCGGCAAGGTTGATGTCTGGTTTACTTTCGCGATGGACGACATGCAGCAACGCTATCGGCGGAGCGCGCTTGGCCTGCTTTGGATCATGATGTCCTATGCTTTTTTTGTTGGCGGAATTTCATTCTTTTTTGGTGCCTTCAGTCAGGCCAGTCCGGATCGCTTCATTGCCTATGTGGCGATCGGCTATGCGATGTTCGCCTTCCTAATGGCTCAGGTACAAGACGGCTGTCAGGTTTTTGTGAACGCCACAACCTGGATCAAAAGCGTTTCAATGCCGTTTTCAATCCATGTCCTCAGAAGTATATTCAGAGCGGTTTTTACTCTGGCGCTCAATCTCATCGTCGCGTTCAGCGCCATGCTTGTCATGGGCTGGCGACCGGAACTGGTAGCGTTTCTGTGTCTACCGGGATTCGTTATCTACCTGATCAATGCGATTGCGATCCAATATACTTTCGGGCTGATTGCCGCGCGTTATCGTGATGTCGCTCATCTGACAAATTCTATTACGCGTATAATGATTTTTGTGACACCTGTCCTGTGGGTTCGCGAAGAACTAACCGGGGCGAGAGCCATTGTGGCCGACCTCAACCCCCTGACCCACTATATTGAAATCATACGCGCGCCGCTTTTGGGGGATGTGCCGCGATTGTCCAGCTGGGCCATCGTTCTTGCCATTACCGTGCTTTTGTTGGCGATCGCCAGCGTGACGGGTGCCCATATGCGGCGTCGGCTTCCTTACTGGATATAAGATTCATATGTCCCATGTCTCCGTCAAAAACCTGTTTTTGAATTATCCGCTTTATCAGCAAGCCCCCATTCCCGATAAGCCACAGATTGCACATTCAGTAGATCCGGAAAATAGCGCTCACAATCATCGCAACGAAACGCTGATTCGCGGGGGCAATAATGCCATTATCGGTGTGCGCGCACTGTCTGGAATCAGTTTTGAAGTTCCCAGTGGGGGCCGATTGGCGATCATGGGAGAGAATGGGTCGGGCAAGACCACGCTGTTGCAGGTTTTAGCGGGCATCTATGCCCCAGATTCCGGCGAGGTTGTTATAGATGGCCAGACGACGAGCGTCGTCAATATCAATCTCGGCATGAGCCTCGAAGCCAGCGGCCATAACAATATAACACTACGTGGTCTGGCCGCAGGCAGGAGCCGCAGGGAAATCGAAGAACGCCGCGCCGATATTGCCGCGTTCTCGGAATTGGGCGAATTTCTTGATCTTCCGGTCCAGACTTATTCTGCAGGCATGCGCATGCGGCTGAATTTTGCCATAGCCACCGCCTTCCAGCCCGACGTGCTGATCCTGGACGAATGGTTGTCGGCTGGAGATGCTGCTTTTCGCAAAAAAGCCACGGCCCGCATGCAGAGCTTTGTTGAACAGGCGGGAATACTAATACTTGCCTCGCACAGCCGTGCGCTGATGGAGGCGACCTGCGACCGGGCGCTGTGGCTCGATTGCGGTCAGATTCGCGCAGAGGGCAAAGTCGGCGAGGTTGCCAACGCATATGATGAAGAAATGATACGACGTCAAAAGGACAGGGATATCAGAGCTCAGGCCGAACTGGAGGCTGCGCGGGCGCATGCAACTTTTGTCGGTCAGGTTGATCAGGCCGCGCAAAGCGAAAATGGTCGCAGCCCGAGTGGATTTTATAGTTTTTTCGCGCGCCTGTCGCGAATATTTTTGCGAGCTATCGGGAGGAAATAATGGTGGCAGCCCGCCAGAAAGCTCCGATAGTTGAATAACATCATGAGAAACGGCAGCTGACGCCGCCACGCCGGAAAACCGTTCACGGCGAGCCATGATTTTCTAGGATAAACTAGAATTTCTCTGTAACGGTCAGGTCATACACAATGGAGCGCGATGCAAACTGTTTCGCGTCGAGAACCTAACGCGAGTTCAGTCGCCGTTCGACACGGGTGGCGAAACATTCACGCGTGTATTCATTGATGATGCTCGGTATTTGAAACGCCTGTCCGGCAAGGTCGTCGCGTTGGACGAGATCATAGGACGATTGGACCAGACATGAACCCCGTGCGTGGGCCTCGGCCGTCAGCTCGATCCATCATACAGCAATGATTGGCTTTGTTTGGGTAGTCCAGCGCGAGATCTGAGACAGCGTTAGGCGTCCGCGTATCCCCTTTTCTTGCCTCGTTCTTGCTTGACGTGCTCAACTTCCAACCCACCGTGCCTCCGATAGCAAGTCAGCTCTGTCAATCCGAAGGATGAAGCAGCTTGCGCCGCTGTCTCACTGCGAGCAAGGCAAACCTCAATCTTCGGAAATTCCGCAAATATCTTGCCATGCGTCAGTCTCGTACCCATGGATCAACTCAAAGTCGGAGGCTGAAACTAACCCAAATAATGGAACACGTTGCGGGAGGTAAACGACCTCCCTGACGGGCTGACAATTGTTGCTAGTGTTTAGAGGTTGACGATTCTTTGATTGATCATTAACCGGCTTTATAGAAATGGTGTTTTCGCATTAGGGGTTGATTATGAAAGCGGTAATTTTGGCCGGTGGGTTTGGCACCCGGCTTATGGAGGACACTCAGATTCTCCCGAAGCCGATGGTCGAAATCGGCGGTCGACCTATTCTCTGGCATATCATGAAGTCCTATTCGGCGCACGGCGTGGACGACTTTATCATATGCCTTGGTTACAAGTCATATGCGATTAAGGAGTATTTTTACAACTATTGGCTGCATTCGACTGATGTCACTTTCGATATGAGCACTGGACAGCGAATAATTCACCGAGACGATTCCGAGCCGTGGCGAGTAACTTTAGTGGATACGGGTTTGAATACGATGACGGGTGGGCGACTCGCGCGTGTCCAAGAACATGTAAAAGATGTGCCCTACTTCCACATGACTTATGGTGATGGGGTCGGAGACGTTGATATCACGAAACTTGCCGAATTTCACCAAGCCCACGGACGTCACGCAACGTTGACGGCCACTAAACCTCCGGGGCGATTCGGTGCTCTTGACATAGAGCACGACAATCGAATTTCGGCTTTCAAAGAAAAACCAGAGGGGGATAACGCCTATATAAATGGTGGTTTTTTCTGTTTAAACCAAGCTGTATTTGACTACATAAACGAGGGCGACTCGACAGTTTGGGAACGCGCTCCCCTTGAGAGGCTTGTTCACGACCATCAGCTGGCGGCTTTCCGGCACGACGGCTTTTGGAGGCCCATGGACACCCTTCGAGACAAGACGCACCTCAATGACCTCTACGAGGCGGGAGAAGCAAAATGGAAGATATGGTAGACAAGGCTCGCCATGATTAACCGGGAGTTCTGGAACGGAAAGCGCGTATTACTCACTGGGCATACTGGTTTCAAAGGTGGGTGGATGTGCCTTTGGCTTTCGGATATGGGAGCGCATGTAACAGGTCTGGCTTTGGATCCGGAAACAGATCCGAGCCTTTTTGGCTCAGCCAGAATACATGAATTGGTAGAAGACTATCGAGGTGATATCGGAGACAAAAAGATCGTCGACGCTGCGTTCGATGAGGCGGCGCCTGAAATAGTTTTCCATATGGCAGCCCAACCGCTCGTGCGCCGTTCATATCGTGACCCGGTGGAGACTTATCGCACGAATGTTGTAGGTACGGCGCATGTGCTGGATGCGGCCCGTCGTTGTGATTCTGTTCGATCGATCGTCGTTGTCACGACTGATAAATGTTATCACAATAATGAGTGGGAGTGGGCCTACCGTGAAACCGACCGACTGGGTGGCAAAGACCCCTATTCGAACAGCAAGGCTTGCACCGAATTTGTCGCTGCTTCATTCCGCGAAAGTTTTTTTTGCTCGGACGCGGCGAGCGGCATCGGCACAGACGCGCGGCTCGCAACAGCTCGAGCTGGCAACGTCATCGGCGGCGGGGATTGGAGCGAAGATCGTTTGGTTCCGGACATTATTCGGTCTCTTATAGCATCCGAACCGATAGAGATTCGCAATCCATCCGCAACCCGCCCCTGGCAACACGTTATTGAACCACTTTGCGGATATCTAATTTTAGCAGAACGACTTTGGAACGGCGAGTGTCAAAGCGCTTATAATTTTGGTCCAGAGCCTGAAAACGAGCTCACCGTCGCGGAGTTGGTCGACCAGCTTTCTTCCGGATTCAGGAATGCGGGAGGGAGTGTGGTTTCAAAGGCCGATCACCCAAAGGAAGCGCAATTTCTTCGTCTCGATTCCTCACGGGCTAAAGTGGAGCTACGATGGCACCCAGCATTCAGTCTCGACGATACGCTTACTTTCACGTCAAATTGGTTTAATGCGTGGATGAACAACGAAGACATGCGCGAACATTCAATCAGACAAATCCATGATTACGAAACGAAATTTCTACTTGGGAATTAATTTTCCCTATGCGAATTGAGGAACCCCCGATGACCAAACCCACGCCAATGACCGATTTTATCCGTGTACCTTACGGACTAGCCGTCCATGATGAGGAGGAAATCAACGCCGTCGTTGACGTCTTACGCACCTCCACACAGATGGGAAATCGCACACGTCAATTCGAAAATGTCATCGCCAAGGAATTCTCACACACGCACGGGATAATGACGAATTCCGGATCCTCTGCACTGACCCTCGCTATGGAGGCATTTAGTCTGCCACCTGGATCCGAAGTCATTACGCCTGCGCTCACTTTTGCCACTACTGTGGCTTGTATTGTGCAGGCGGGTTGCATACCGGTTTTTGTCGATGTCGGCGAAAACGACTACGTCATGAATCCATCTCTCATTGAAGAAATGATCACGGATAAAACTCGCGCCATTGTTGCTCCGAATCTGATGGGAAACATTGTTGATTGGGGCACGGTATCCTCAATTGCAAAGAAACACGGTCTAAAAATTCTGGAGGATTCAGCCGACATTCTCGGAGTTCAGTATCAGGGTAAAAACCTTGGAAATTATGCCGATATCTCTATTACGAGCTTCTACGGTTCCCACATCATCAACTGTGCCGGCAATGGAGGTATGGCGATGACGTCTAACGATGACTATGCGAACCGCATGCGTCTTTTGCGTTCTTGGGGCCGTAGCTCTTCATTATTTGTCGAATCAGAATCTATTGAAAACCGTTTCAACATTGATGTCGATGGTATTCCATACGATGCAAAGTTTGTTTTTGAAGCTCTTGGATACAATATGGAAGGCGCTGAACTGGGTGCTGCATATGGCTTGGAGCAATACAAAAAGTTGCCAAATTTCCTAGCGCGCCGAAAGGAAGTTGTTGGGCGGCATATGAAGTTCTTCTCTAGATATGAGGAGTTCCTCGAACTTCCAGAGTACACTGCGGAATCAGATACGGTTTGGTTCGCATTTCCAATGAAGGTAAAAAAAGGAGCTCCCTTTTCGCGCCGCGATGTACAAGTTTTCCTCGAAAACCGTAATATTCAGACACGAGTCGTTTTCACTGGAAATATTACCCGTCAACCGGGGTTCAAAGACCTTCCCATGCGCAAACATCCGAATGGGTTTGGAAATGCCGATGGCGTAATGGGACGGGGGTTTTTATTGGGCAGCCATCATGGTATCACCGAGGCTATGTTGGAGCATCTTTATTCCAGCTTCGCTGAGTTCATCGAGAGCCAGTGACAATGTCTATTCCACCGGTTGCCACTCTGTTGATGTCGGTTTTGATCGGCGCGTTGGGACAGATATTTTTTAAGTGGGGAGTGAGGCCGGAGATTTCCGGTGAAGTATCCAGCATGCAGGTATATTTCCGTCCAGCCACCCTGCTCGGTTTCTCATGTTACGGGCTATCCGCCTTGCTATACATTTGGAGTTTACGCCATATCCCCTTATCTATTGCGTATCCGTCCCTGGCGCTCAGCTACGTCATTGTTGTTGCTGCGAGCGCACTTTTATTTTCCGAAGCCATGACTTTACAAAAGGCGCTGGCGATTGCCCTGATTGTCACGGGCGTTGCTGTACTCTGGAAATGACCTTACAGCGTCACATTCTTCTAAGTGGTGGAACTGGTTACATCGGCGGACGAGTGGCTCGCGCACTTCTAGAGCATGGAGATCATATTTATTTCATCATCCGTCCTGGAAGCAATTTAAAACAGTACTATCAAAATAATTCCAACATCACCTGCATAAGCACAGATTCCTCGGATGAAGAGGCATTGAAGTTAATGTCGCTTCATCCACCTGACGCATTTGTGCATCTTGCGACTTACTACCGTCGCAATCTAACAAATCTTAACTATAGAGATCTCTTGGATTCAAATATTAATATGCCGACGCGTTGGCTTGTATTATCGCTTGAGGTTGGGTGCCAAACAATTGTCAATACCGCCTCTTACTGGCAAGAGTCAGACCAACCACCGCATGCAGCGACAAACCTTTACGCCAGTACAAAGGCCAGTTTCGAAGCTGTTATTGCGGGATTTGTACAAAGTCACGCGCTTCGTGCGGTCACACTGCGCCTTTTCGACGTCTATGGCCCCGACGATCCACGACCCAAAATATTTACGCTCATCCGCAATGCGATGATTAACAAGCAATCCTTAGACCTTTCTCCTGGCGAGCAACTGCATCATTTCACCCACATCAAAGATGTTGTGAATGGATATATGCATTTGTTGAGTAACTTAGAAAAATACCCGCCAATTCAACACCATAAGTTTGACCTGGCGGGGCCGCGCGCTTCTCTCCGGGAGGCGGTCGCGGTTTACGTTGATTTGTTCGGCGGGACGCCGACCCTCAATTGGGGAGCATTGCCATATAATGCTGGCCAGATTCATACGCCTTGTCTAACAAGCCCGCTGCCTGGGTGGTTTTATAGTTATGACTTGAGGCAAGGCCTCCAAACTTTGGTGGAATAATTGAATGAAACAGAAAATCAGCATCATTACACCTGTCTATAATGAGTCAGACAATATTGACTTATACTACAGCAGGATAAGTAAATCTATAGATGCTTTTTCTGACCGATATGATTTCGAAATCATTCTTACGGATAACTGCAGTAAGGATGACACCTTCGAGAAGGCGTCAAAAATAGCGGACCGTGACCCGCGGGTTCATGTGATCCGGTTTTCCAGAAATTACGGTTACCAGCTATCCATTTTGACGGGGTACAAGCACGCTACTGGGGATGCGGCAATTGAATTCGACTGTGATCTGCAAGACCCACCGGAACTTCTAGTGAGGTTTATTGAAGCCTGGGAAGCTGGTGCACAGATTGTTTACGGTGTGAGAAGAACCCGCAAAGAAGGTATGGCGATTCAGTTCTTACGCAAATCTTACTATCGGATCTTGCGTGCCATTGCGGACCACGACCTGCCTGTCGATTCCGGCGACTTTATGCTCTTGGATAGAAAAGTTTTGGACGTCTTGAAGACCATTGAAGATCCGGACGTCTACATTCGAGGCGTTGTGTTCAGCTTAGGCTTTAATCGTACGCCAGTATCATACGACCGCGCACCACGTGAACACGGTGTGAGTAAATTCAATCTCGCGAAATTGTTGCGACTCGCCTTCGACGGCTTTTTCTCACAATCATCTCTTCCTCTGAAGCTATCAGGCTACGCCGCGCTTTTTCTCTGGTTTCTTACTGTTTTGACTTTGCCTGTTTATGCTGTTTTGAAAGTTGTCACTGGCACAGACTGGCCTCCCGGCTTCGCGACGCTTATCAGTTTTTTGCTGTTTCAGACCGGTATGAATGCGTTTTTCTTTTACATTCTTGGATCTTACTTGTTAAGGCTCTACCGGCAAACTCAGTTCCATGGACGGGTGATCGTCAATGAGTACGTCGGGAGCGCGACGGTCGATCTAACTGATGGATCGAATAAAAGAACTTTTGACTGATCAATCAAAGTTCAAGACTATCCTTTCCGCCAACATTTGCTTACCGCGCGGACTGGTGACCTGCGCCCCTTGGCTCCCCGGTCGATTTCCCGGCCTCACGCTCGCGGTATAGCGCGATAGCCTGTTCTTCCTTACAACTGCGCTTGCGCTTCGCCAATCCCATTTTCGTTGGACTCTGCCAATGCGTGGTTGGCAACCAGAGAGATGGGTCGAAAGGGATAAAGTATGGAATGCTTGATATATTTTAGTTTATGGTTCGGCATTCATATTGTGAAGGATTCTGGGATATGATCGATGCGGTACTGAACGGTCGAATGTTGCACCACCTGTCTATTTTGTGGTGTCGAATTGGAGAGCCACATCGGCGCGCCATGGCGGCTGCTTTCGTCGTGGGAATTTTCGCATACTTTATATTTATTGCTCATCACCTACTCGACAATCATGCCTTTAGAATGCCATGGCTCGGCGTGGACGAGCAGGTTCAACACGGTCGATGGCTAGGCCCCTGGGTTGGAAGGTTAACCTACGGCGCAAATATACCGGTTGTGATGCAGTTGTTTTCAATTGGTTTGGCGCTTACGGCCACACACCTTATCGTTAGCACTTGGAAATTATTTGAACGTTTCGGTGATTTGTTTTTAGTTTACACATTCATACTAATTATTCCTTATAATTTGGCGAATTTCTATTATTCATTTATGACACCATTGTTCTATGTATCATGGATATTTGCGGCTGTTGCTTTTGCTCTTGTAGATCGTTTAAGTGCTTGGCGTATCGGATTATCGGCGATTGCAGTTGTTATGATGATGGCGTCATATCAACCTGCCCTGAGCATATTGGCGGTCATAACCCTCAGTGGCGTTATTGTGGGCATCCTCAAAAGCGAGAGGAATGGCGAGCGCGTCAACGATATAAATACGCTGTTTGCTGAAGGAAAATTGCTGTTCGCCAGAGGGATAGCAATGGTGCTAGGCGGTGGCCTGTATTTGGCGAGCACTCGGTATTTGCCAGACTCTTCAAAAGTAGTACATTTTGAATCGATAAGCGCGGTATATGAACGGCTAGTCTATGTAACTAACGCAGCGGTCCGGCACCTTTTTGTTACCCAGCCAGACATCCTGATCGCAACGAAAGTCGCATTGAGTTTGATTCTATTGGGAGCTGTGGTTGCCTCACTTTTCGGAGTACGCCGATCTCCTGTTAAAATTGCTGTTTTGGTGGTCGTTTGGCCGTTGATTGTAATCGGTTCCAAGGCACTATTTTTATTATCGGAACCTGGGAATATATATCAATATCGTTATAATGGAGGAATGATTTTCCTTTATGGATTTTCAGCCGCGATTCTTTTGTATGTGTTTCCAAGAAAATTTATGAACTGGATCGTGACTTCTCTCATTCTATTTTCTACGATTCTTTTCTTCCAAGCAGACTTGGTGCGCCAGCTTGTCTTGCTGCGAGGCCAAGAACGCGATCTTTCGACAATCAACAGAATACTTTACAGGGTCGAGTCTTTGCCAGATTTCGATAGCAATACTGTCTATGATTTTATACGGGTAGGTAATCTTCCTCGCTATCGGCTTCAATTGCTGGGGTCAAATGGACGGCGCTGGGATGAGATTGGCGACGGCCATATGGACTACGGTGAGATTACCGACCTCTGGACTGACCATACCGTTCTGGGACTACTTGGATCAAATATCCGTGTGCTTCCTCGAAATGGCCAATCCGCGACCGAGATAAGAGAAGAAGGATTGCTTGATGACCGACAGGTATGGCCGCATGCATCGTCTGTTTTCATTGATGAAGATCGTATTATTGTTTTCATTCGATGAACCGAACCTGGACCGACCTCTTGGATGTTGAGATGGAGTGTTGTGGATGCCGGCGAGGAAGAATGGCACGAAGACAATGCCGACATGACCAGAACCATTTGCCTCCCTCGTTTATTTTGAGAGCCTGATGCTTTCGATGTAAAAGGTATGACGGCTGAAGACCTCGCCCAGTGATGGGTCAATCAGGTATATATGCTCGTCGCAATTGAGTTACGACCCGACGCTTCAGACAACATAATAGCGATCGCCGTAGATATGCTCGCCATAGCGATCCGGCTGATCCGCTCTGACTTTGGGTGCTATTGAGAAGCCGCGATACTTGGGATGGTTTTCGGTCCTTGTCAGATATACGTTCAGCTCGGTGCTGTTGAGAAATGTTAGAAGGTCGTTGACAAGGAATTTTGAGTAGAATTCGAAATCCTCTTTGCGGCAAAGGTAGGCCTTATTGGAGGAATAAAGTAGCATTTCCAACGGCACGTCGTTCCGCGCCAAATAGGCAAATGCCGCAAACACAACCTGCATGTAGCTGGGGTTGCCGAAATCATCAAGCACCATTAGGCCGCGTGGTGCGATGCGTTCCGCCATCGCGTCTATTTCGGACGCGACATTGATGTAGGAATGGCTGGCATCATGGTGTGAAAATCGTACGTGCTGAGGGATGTCATTCAGGAAATCCTGTTCTTCCAGAAGGCTTTCAGATTTACCTTTTATGAATTTAAAGTTTTTAGAGATCTTTCCCAGCTTGCCGAGCTCCGGATAATCGGCGATGTCGATCAGATACATGGTCTCTGTATCATTTAGATTATTCATAAGCACCGAGGCCGACTTGCCCCGGTACACGCCATACTCGATCAAATCGCCGCTAACGCCATTCTTCTTTTGGAACGACATGAATGCTTGAAACAGCGCGATGCTTAAGTCCTGCATCATACCATCGAAGTTGCCTGCAATCGTCCGTGCAGATTCATATTGGCTTTTGAATGTCATTTTACCGACCTTTTCCTGATCCCTCAGACATCATTCAAGTAGAATGAATAGGGGTATTAGGACGTTTGGATTGATACTGGAGTCAAGGCTGCTGGATCAATAAGCTCATATTTTAGCAATCCGAATACCAACATTTCGCAGGGCGGCGTTGCCGGTGCTGTGCTGCTGCAAGGATTCTGTCAGCTGATTTCATGGTCATCGCGAGAGAGGTCGCGGCGCATTTCGTACAATTCGGCGTGGAGTGAATCCAGTTCGAGTTCCAATTGTTGAAGCGAAAGTTGGCTATTCGCCTCTCCACCGGTCGCTATTTTGAGCGCTTTAAGTACACTTTTTACAATCCGGCGCATTTTGATCGCCACTACCACGCCAAACGTAATACTGAATCCGAACATTCCGGTCATGATAATCCAGACTCGCCATTCTGGCAGCAGTGCCGCAGCAAGTGCAAGAAAGACCATTATTCCTGTGCTTCCTATGACAAATCCGAGATTGCGTCGGAAGCTCGGAAACCAGGAATCAAGATATCGTGCAGCGAAGTTTGCCCGTATTGCCGTACCGCCGCGTCCGGAAGACTTCCTGTGTGCCACATCTTTATTTTTTTGGGGTCTTGCGGGCTGGTCTATGACACTTTGCAGCCTGGCCCACTCGAATACGCCCGGATCGCTCTCATCTGTCACACTTCGAACCGTCATCCCTTGGTTTTCAAGAGACTGGCGCGCCAGTCTCAAATGTTCATCTATGAGCGATGTGAGGTGTGCGTCCTCTGTGTCTATACCACTTTCCAGCTGATCTGTTTCGCGCCTTGAAACGGGGAGGTCGATACCGACAAGCACAAGGTCTGAAAAGCCCAAATAGGCGGCAAGTTGCATCATCGTAATTGCAACGTTGTGTGATTGAATGACGCGGGCCGTTGCGTCGGTAGAAAACATGGAGTCCGGCAAGTCATCGACTGTTCCCGGTTCGTCGTTGAAATAGTAACGGTTAGGAGCTTGCGGGATCAGGTCACGGGTCCTCAGACGGCCACGATCGCCATTTCTCAAACCCATTTCGGCAGGGAAAAAAGCGATCATGTCGGGTTCAGTATCCAACATTGCCTCAATGTCCGGCGCATGATCAGCAAGAATTCGGGCATTGGCGCACGTATAATAAGCGGGCCGCCAATCAATTCTGTCGAGAATCAGGTGCATAGCATCGCAGGCAAAGACCGTCTCGTTCTTCAACAAAGCCAGATCTGTCATTTCAAGTGAGGACGGATTTCCGAGAATGATGCAACGCTCACCTTGGTGAGCGTCCTTGAGCAGGGAAAAATCACTCACCGGCTCCCGGGATTCCATTGTGATGCTAAAACGTGATCCTCCGCCTTCTGTCAGCGATGAAGTCCGTCGTCTGACCTTATCCATGCGTATTATGGGTGAATCCAATACACGCAAACGGGTGTCGAGCTTGTCGAGCTCATCCTGATTTAGCTCCAGCGGGCGTTTCGGGATAAACGAACCGAATGCATCGCGAAAACCTGAGTCCAAAACTTCAAGTTCGCGCTTGAGTATGCTTCGTACTTCACGCTTGTAGCGGGCCAGCGAAACCACAGACCGTTGCCCCGGCCTCACCCGGAAACAGCCTAGCATTCGGTCCACAGAATAGAGATGTGCATGGCGGAAAAAACGCGCCCACAAATCAAAGTCATTGGCGACATTGAAACTTGTATCGAGCCCGCCACCAGCACGATCCCAAAGGCTGCGTCGCCAGAATGTCGACTCTTGCTGAATCCAAAAATGGTCACCTGCCAAAAACCGCAGACGTGACCACGGCCGCACGCTACCCACATAGTCGATCTCGCTTCGGACATTCATGGTGCTTGGGCGACCGGTCATCCATTCAATTTCCGGATGAGTTTCGAAAATATACGCCACCTGAGACAGGCATCCCGGATGTAGGATGTCGTCAGAATTAATCCAGCCCATGATTTCGCCATCAGTAAGCGCAAATCCTTTGTTTACGGCATCGGCATGGCCATTGTCTGGCGCACTAATTAAGCTCGCCAAGCGGTCGCGGTAGTGTTCGAATATCAGCCGTGATCCGTCAGTGCTGGCCCCGTCAGCAATAACATATTGTAGGGCCGGATAATTCTGATCCAAAACGGATTCAATGGTTTCGCGAACGAAATCCGCCCCATTGTAATTGGGAGTGACGATGCTGATTGTGGGAGGGCTGTTCACGGTGCCAACTTTCGACGCGATAGCGTTTCCGCGGCTAGTGAAAACAAACTTTTGGTGGCGGCCCACCCACCCGCATTTCGCCTGACCAAACCGAACACCTCCGTTAGTCGCCGCCAGGAGACTTGATAGGTCTTAGTCGCTCTGCCCATAAAGACAAAAGACAGATTTTGTTGGATAAAGTGAAATTTTGCTCCGGAATTAAAAAGGCGAATCCAGAGATCCCAGTCCATAACGAAATGCAAAGCCGGATTTAGGCCTCCGACAACCTCAACGCTCGTGCGTCGCGCGAAACATGAGGGTTGTGATATGATATTGGACCGCAATATCAGCGACGAAATATGTTCGACCTGATCATGACTTCCAACTACATTGCCGCTGGTATTCACGAAATTCGACAGTCCATACACCACATCAAGCGTCGGTTCTGCCAATAGTGCGGCATGAACCAATTCCAGAGTGTCGGGTGCCAGTCTATCGTCAGCGTTCAACCAAAACACGAAATCCGATTCAGTATTATTCCAACCTTCAATGATGGCCGCAGACTGTCCCGAATCCGGTCCGGTGCGGTAATAGGCAAGGTCCAAACTGGAAGAACGCACTGCCTCAGCTACGCGGGGGTCATTCGAAGCATCCATCAAGGCTACTTGCAGCGGAGGTGTCTGGACCGCCAGACTTTCCAGTGTTTCAGAAATCAAAGGGTGCCAGCTACCAACCGGAATAGCGACTGCAAAACTTGTACCTTTGCTCATGCTAATTTTGCCGTGCGATGAAAATTTTGGTTTTTTGTCATAGCAATACTCACCGGGCAGGTACTGAGCATTCAGCAAATTGTCAATTGCAACACGCCGATATTCAACAATATACCTTATGTATGATAGCAGGTTTAATGGGCAAGAAAACGACCGTGAAGCGAGTTATTGGCGGCTAGAGAACGCGAGTTTCTTAGTCGCGTAAACCGCGCTTGGTATTTTTCTGAACCGGGCGCACATCGGGTGCTCGCCTGATCAATTTTATAGGTGAGAGTGTCATCGCCCGCAAGATTTCGAATGAACCAATAACTTTTCGCGCCTGGATTTCTCGGCGGGCTTCAAAAACGGAAGGAAGACCGCGAACTGCATCAGCAGACGCTCTGAACGTGCAATTGAATGTGCCGTGAAATACGCTGCGTCCAAGAAACGCCACATTTGCAAGTACCATCAATGGAGTTGCGGCCCACAATAAGATAAATGGAATATTTTTGAACCAGGTCCATATCCGGTTCCGTGTTCCATGGTAAATTGTGAATTCCGACCGTCGGCCTGAAATGCCGGACCCAACGTGGGCGACGATTGATCGGCTTGAATGCACACAAACGCCGCCAAAAAGCCTCAGCCTAAACGCCAGGTCGACATCCTCGACATAACAAAAATAGCTCTCATCAAATCCGCCGGACTTCACAAACAGCATTCGTTCGTAGAAAGCGGCTGCCGCGCAGGGACCGAATACGAAGCCATCATTTTCTGGTGCGTTCTCGACCGGCCAGCCGAAGCCACCGCGCCATGCCAAGCCAAATATTGAGAATGCATCTCCAACACCATCTAGGAGTTCAGGCTGCAATTTTGAAATCTGCGTACATCCCACCATTGTCGCATTGTGTTGATTAGCGCAGTGAATCGCCTGTTCCAGCCAATCTATTGCAGGCACAGTGTCTGGGTTTAACATCGCAATCCATTCGGCACTTCCTAACGCCGCGCCTTGATTGCACGCGGCGGCAAACCCCACATTTTCCTTGTTATGAACAATGGTAAATCGCTCATCATCTTGATGTAACAAGGCGGCCGATCCGTCGGTGGAATGATTGTCGATGAGATAGACATGAAACGATGAGAGTGTCTGCTGTTTTACCGCCTCGATGCATTCTTCAATAAATTTGCCACCGTTAAAATTCACGATGACGATATCAACCTGTGGTCGGGCTGCCATGATTTTTGCCTTTTGTGTGCCAGTTTCAGACCAACCCATCAATCGGTTGTCGAGGACACCACTTTGATTTGATGCTTCGCCAATGAAGTCAAATCGACAGCTCGCCGCTGGCATTGATAATAGGTGCGCTTGCGAAAGATTGCTATTGATAGGTTTACAAGATCGTGGGCGTTGAGAATTGAGATAAATGACAAATAAAAAACAGTATTTTGGTACCGACGGTATTCGGGCAACTGTAAATTCGCCATCTATGACGCCTATGCTCGCCATGCAGTTGGGTATGGCAGCAGGGCAATTTTTCAAGCGGCGGGGTGACCATCGGCATTCGGTCGTGATCGGGAAGGATACACGCTTATCCGGTTATATGTTGGAAACGGCTTTGGTTTCAGGCTTTACCGCAGTCGGCATGGATGTCTTCCAGTTTGGCCCCATTCCGACGCCGGCCGTGGCGCAGTTGACTCGATCGCTCAGGGCAGATCTGGGCGTAATGATCACAGCTTCTCATAACCCGCATTATGATAACGGAATAAAGCTTTTTGGGCCAGACGGGTTTAAACTTTCCGACTCGGCAGAATCGGAAATCGAAGCACTAATGAAGACACCGAAAAACATTTTGCTCGCTAAACCAGATCATCTGGGGCGCGCGAAACGAATTGACGACGCGCAGGCACGATATATTGAAATAGCAAAGTCGACGTTCCCAAAAAACATGAATCTATCGGGACTCCGCATAGTTGTGGATTGCGCAAATGGCGCTGCCTATAAGGTTGCCCCAGCTGCTTTTTGGGAGCTTGGAGCTGAAGTAATACCGATTCACGCTGAACCTGATGGTTACAATATCAACCATAAATGTGGCGCGACCAATCTGGGTTCGCTCGTCGATAAAGTGCTGGAGGCACGCGCTGATATCGGAATTGCGTTCGATGGTGACGCGGACAGGTTGATTGTAGTCGACGAGCGTGGGCATATCGTTGATGGAGATCAATTGCTTGCGCTCATTGCGTCTGAATGGGCGTCGTCAAACAAGCTTCGCGGGAACATGGTCGTTGCAACAGTCATGGCCAATAGGGGCCTTGAGCTTTTCCTTGATACAAAGGGCCTGGGGCTCGAAAGGACAAATGTGGGCGATCGATACGTCGTGGAGAAAATGCGCGAATTAAGGGCTAATGTCGGCGGGGAACAATCAGGACACATGATATTGACTGATTTCGCGACGACCGGCGATGGTCTAATCGCAGCTTTTCAGTTGCTCGCAATTCTGAAGCAGAAGGATCAACTGGTGAGCGATAGTTGTCGCGCATTTGAACCAACGCCACAAATGCTCACTAATTTGGCAGTTGCAAACGGAGCCGCTGTTTTGGCGAATAATGAAGTCCGGCAAGCGATTGCCGATGCGGAATCATATCTTGGAAGAAATGGAAGAATCCTTGTGCGAGCCTCCGGAACCGAACCGGTTATTAGATTGATGGCCGAGGGCGATAAGGTAGCGTGCGATGAAGCCATCAAAATCGTGACAACGGCGATAAATCAAAACCCCGAATGACAATTTCGCGGACGATTACAGGGATATTATTGTGATTTTACGTGCATCCGGTGCCATTTTTTACCCAGCGAGCGTATTGTTGCTAGGGATTATGATTTTTTTGCCGCTATTGTTAAACGGGCGACAGCAGACCCAAAGAATCCAGAACATTATAGATTTTGGTATTATTGCAGATTTTGATCGGCTGCAGTCGCTTGTAACGGGTCCAGGAATTTCAATGGCAGTAGCAAGTGATGGTCGCGGTGGTCAGACCGTAGCGGTCACTGCAGGAAATTATCTGGGGGACCCGAATATCACGCCCTCAGCTGGGGGGTTTATCCCGCTCTCTCCGCGAGAATTGGGAGTCGTTCAGGGGCATAGTCTTCGTGTTTCATTTTTTGTGGAAGCTGCGCCGGGAAGCGACGTAGACCTTGTTAACGTCGGTGTATTTCAACGGGGCATAGGGCAGAATGGTTGGGAGTTGCATGAATTTCCACCACAAAATGAGCCTATTATCGTTACTGTGACGCCGCCCCAATGTGAGGCCGAATATGGTTTCTTCGGTGTTTGGCCTTCCGCGATCGGCGAACCGGGTGTGCTGCATCTGAATAGGATACATGTCGAAATTCTGGAACCGCTTGATTGTGGGGAACGGTCTTGAAAAACCCATTGAAAATTGTGGTAACCGGTGCAGCAGGTTTCATCGGATATCATGCGGTGAAATCATTGCTCGCTACCGGGCATTCCGTACTGGCGATCGATAATCTGAACGATTATTATGATGCCAAAATTAAAACGGACCGTTTAGAAAACATTGGAGCCGATAAGAGTTTTTGCTTCGAGCAAGTCGACGTCGCTGATCACAGAAGAATAGTTGATATTTTTCAAAAATACGCCCCGTCGCGAGTTTTACATCTAGCTGCTCAGGCGGGTGTGAGGTATTCAATTGAAAACCCTTTTACATATATAGAGTCAAACATAAGAGGTCATTTATCAATTCTTGAGGCGGTACGTAATACACCTTCGATCAGGCATCTCATATATGCTTCGTCAAGTTCAGTTTATGGAAATAATACCGATGCGCCCTTCTCGGAAGGTGATCGAGTTGATAAACCAGTGTCACTTTATGCAGCAACAAAAAGAGCCGACGAACTTATGAGTGAGAGTTATTCGGAGCTCTATCAAATTCCCCAAACAGGACTTCGGTTCTTTACTGTTTATGGCCCTTGGGGGCGTCCGGACATGGCGTACTGGTCGTTTACCAAGGCAATTCTCGCATCCACGCCAATTAACGTTTACAACGGAGGAGAATTAGAGCGCGACTTTACATACATAGACGATGTGATTCAGGCCATTATTAGAATTGTTGAAGATGTGCCAAAAAACAAATCTAACCGAATTTACAATATAGGGGGTTCGCATCCGAGAAATCTTCATGAATTTATTGACATAATATCTTCGGCGTGTGGAAAAACAGCTATATGTAAAAATTATCCGATGCAAAAGGGCGATGTTTATTGTACATATGCCGATTTAACAAAGATAAAAGAAGATTATCATTATAAACCCGAAATTACTTTGGAAATTGGCATTCCAAAATTTGTGAATTGGTATAAACAATATCATGAGATATAGTAAAAAGATGAATTATTTTCAAAAATTGTATAATTATTCGATGTTATTCTAATGTAATTATTCCCAAGAATCTGATGCGCATCTTAATACTTTGAGCTACCAAAATATGTACATATTTATTTTTTGCCGCGAGTTAATTGCCTGGCCGACGATGCGGACCTAGGCCAAGTGAAAGCTAGGTTGCGAAACATGTCGGATTTTGGAGAGGAATATGGGCGGAAGAGAAAGTCATGGAATTTATTCAATTGATACTGTGAATTGTTCCAGTGTCGTATTTAACACTTCGCGCGGGTCGTTTTTTGAAACTGTTTTTCGAATTAGCCAACCGAGCGCTGAAGTGATTTTTTGGTTGAAATATATTAGGCACGACGAACTGTATTCATCCCACTTAACCGCATGTGAAATGACTGAGATGTAAATGGCTGCTCCACTTTCGTTAGCTGGCATCGGTGCGTGTTTTTGCGATTGGATGCGTGACGCTGCTTTGCCGGTCTGGGCCGAGCGTGGATGGGACGATTCGCGTGGCGGTTTTCATGAATGCCTGCGTCTCGATGGTTCACCGGATGCCGACGCTGTACGTCGCGTCCGGGCGCAGGCCCGTCAGGTCTATGTCTATGCACACGCGCATGAGCTCGGCTGGTTTGACGGCAAGGCGCTCGCGCTCAAGGGCTTTGATTATCTGGTCGACAAGGCATGGCAAACCGGCGGCGCCGGCGGCTGGGTCATGCGTCTCAATCCCGATGGCACTGTTGCCGACAAAACTTGCGACCTCTACGAACAAGCCTTTTCCTTATTGGCGCTTTCGCATGTTTATCGGCTGACTGGTGATGCGCAGGTCAAATCCCTGGCCCGGGAGACGCTCGCTTATATCGACGAAACGTTAGGTCATACTGCGGGGGGCTGGCGTGAGGCGGAGCCGGACCGCACACCCCGACGTCAAAATCCGCACATGCATATGTTTGAAGCCAGTCTTGCATTGCATGAAGCATTTGCCGGAAAGGGCCATCTGGCGCGGGCGGGCAATATATTACGGCTGATGCACGATCATTGGCTGTTTCCATCCGGCGGGCTCGCCGAATTCTTCAACCCGGACTGGTCGCCACTGACCGGGCCGGAGGGCCGCCGCACCGAGCCGGGTCATCAGTTTGAATGGGTCTGGTTGCTCGACCGCTATGCGGCGCTGTCCGGCGATGAAACGGGGCCGGAAGTCTCCAGCCTCTATGCTTTTGCCAAAGCCTATGGCCGATCTCCGGTTTCGGGGCTGATTGTTTCGGCGGTACGCGATGATGGGGTCGTTCTCGACGGATCGGCGCGGACCTGGCAACAGACGGAATATCTGAAAGCGGCGCTGGTTCAGGGGCAGACCGGACGATCGGGCGGTTGGGGTAGTGCTCAGGATGCGCTGCACCAGCTCTTTACAAAATTCCTCAAACCGGCCCCCACCGGATGCTGGATTGACGCCTATGATGCGGCTGGTAATCCGGCCGTACAAAACATCACCGCTTCGACGCTTTATCATTTGCTGGTTGCGGCCATCGAAACCGACCGCGTGCTGGGCCACGAAGGCACAACCGAACTCCGGATTGTGAAATGACGCCGATCAGGCCCGCTATTCTCTGCGGCGGTTCGGGTGAACGCCTCTGGCCGCTTTCCCGCAAGGACAAGCCAAAACCGTTTCATGCCTTGCTCTCGGACCGAACCCTGTTTGAAGACACGCTGTTACGCTGTGCCGGGCAGGGCGACGGCGTTGCATTCAAGGCACCGTTGGTCATTGCCGGTGAAGCCATCGAAACACCGGTGCGGGATGGGCTCGCCAGTGCAGGCATCACGGCCGCAGCAATGGCGTTCGAGCCCGTGGGGCGCAATACCGCGCCCGCCGCCGCGATTGCGGCTCTGTTGGCACAGCAACAGGACGGGCCGGACGCCCTTGTCCTGCTGGTGCCATCTGATCATCACATCACCCCGGTGTCGAAATTCCGGGAAACCATCGCCGCCGCCGCGCCCCTTGCCGCTGGCGGAAAAATTGTCGTTTTCGGCATCCCGCCCACGCGCCCTGAAACCGGCTATGGCTATATCCGTCAGGGCGAACCGCTCGGCGAAGGGTTCACCGTCGCCGCGTTCGAGGAAAAACCCGATGCGGCTACCGCTCAATCCTATCTGAAAAGCGGCGATCGGCTGTGGAATGCGGGCCTGTTTCTGTTTCGTGCGGATGTTCTGCTTTCCGAACTCGCCCGCTTCGAACCGGAGATTTTGTCTGCCGTAAAAGAATCACTTGGCGCAGATGGACGCGTTGATGCGGCGATATTCGCCACCAGCCCGTCGGTTCCGCTGGATATTGCCGTGATGGAGCGGACTGCTCATGCCGCCGTTGTGCCGACGCGCTTTAACTGGTCGGACGTCGGCACTTGGCCGTCTCTGGCCGAGGCGCTGGACGGTGACGCGAGCGGCAATGTGCTCGCTGGCGATGTTGTCGCGATAGACTGCAATAACAATTATTTACGCGGCGAAAGCGTGACCCTCACAGCGCTCGGTGTCGATGATTTGGTGGTGGTTGCGACAGGCGATTCCGTCTTTGTCGCCCCTAAATCCAGGGCCCATGACGTCAAGAAAATCATTGCCGAACTCAAACGAAAAACCCGCGACGATCGTCTCTGACAGTTCCAACTTCGAGTCATACTTGAAGTTTTTGCCATTCCGGCTGATTTTAGCGCCACATGTCTAGATCCTTTGATCCCATGGCGCAGGCCATTTC
Organism: Hyphobacterium sp.; assembly: GCA_021604625.1. Lineage (GTDB taxonomy): Bacteria > Pseudomonadota > Alphaproteobacteria > Caulobacterales > Maricaulaceae > Hyphobacterium. The sequence continues at coordinate 27,982 of BQJI01000003.1, forward strand.
GCGGCTTGATCGCGCGCTGACGCAGGTTGAGTCGCGCCTGAACCGCTTGCAGGCAAGTGCACGCGATAGCGGTGATGCAGATGTTGATCGCGCGCGCCTGGCGGAAGAGCTGGACAAGGCCCGCGCCAGCGAAGCGAGCATGACCGAAATTGCAGATGCCGCCTCGAAGGCATTGGGAGAGGCCATCGAGGAATTGCGCGCCGCCGCCAACGCTGCCGAAGCTGCCGTGGAGCAGGCCGATGGGTAAGGTTTCCGTCACGCTCAATGGACGCGCTTTCACCATCGGCTGCGAGGACGGTCAGGAAAGTTATCTGCGGGATCTGGCGCGGCACCTTGATACTCATGTCACGGATTTGTCCAAACAGGTCGGCCAGATCGGTGATCTTCGGCTTCTGTTGATGGCGTCCCTTGTCGTCGTTGATGAGTTGAAGACCGCCCAGAACCGGCTGGAAGCTCTGGAATCCCACCTCAACCGGCTGAAAAGCGAAAACAGTTCGACGCCGCCGGATTCGCCAGATGCGGACGGTTTGGTCGAGGCGCTAAATGGCATTTCGGCGCGCCTTGAATCACTGGCGGCAGATGAAGCCCCTTGAGGATGGGCGGCGTCGGGTCCACATATGGGTGCGGCGGTCCCTGCGACATGCGTCAGGACTTTAATTCCCCGCGGCCTTACATCTCGTCGAGGGAGCTGCCTCTGATTGGGATCGTGGTCCCTGATACGCGGCGCCCACCTACATCTGTGGGTTCGATGGGAATTTACAAAGTCCAACGGTGATTGTGGGGCCGCTACATGTTTTTCAAATGGCGCAAAAACCGGGCTCGCAAAGCTGCTTTGAAACGTCGGCAATCGGCATTCGCCGCCCATCCCGATGCCGCAAAAGCGCTGGTTGAAAACTTCCCCGACGAAATCTGGCCTGCGGTGGGCGCATGCGTCTCCGGCTATGCGGCGTTCAATTCCGAGATCGATCCCATTCGCCTGATCGAGACGTTTCATTGTGAACAGGCGCGGATCGCCTTGCCTGCGGTTCTGGGTCGCGGTCAGCCGCTGGAGTTTCGCGTCTGGCAACCGGAAGACGAATTGCCGAAAGGCGTGCTGGGCATTTCAACGCCGGACGAAACCGCCCAGACACTCAGCCCCGACCTGGTGCTCGTGCCACTCCTCGCCTTCGACGACCGCGGCTATCGGCTGGGCTATGGCGGCGGTTATTATGACCGGTCTCTGGCGGGACTGAGAGCCAACGGCAACGTAACCGCCGTCGGGCTCGCCTTCGAGGATCAGCGTGTCCGGAATCTGCCTGTGCAGCGCCATGATCAGCGACTTGATTGGATTATTACCGAAAAGCAGGCATATCGCTTCGCCTGAGCAACAGGACAGTCGTTATGCGGATAGGTTTTTTCGGCGATGTGATGGGCAAGTCAGGGCGTCAAGCGGTGATGGAGCGCCTGCCGGACCTGCGCAAAACCCTGCGTCTGGACTTCGTCGCCATCAATGCTGAAAACGCAGCGGGCGGGTTTGGCATTACCGAGCGCACCGCCAATGAAATGTTCGATGCCGGCGCGGATGCGCTCACGTTGGGCAATCACGCCTGGGACCAGGCCGAGGCCCTCAGCTATATCGAGCGCGAGCCGCGTCTTCTCAGGCCATCCAACTATCCGCCGGGCACGGCCCCGGGGCGCGGGGCAGGTGTGTTCCCTGCATCCAACGGGGCCATGGTCTTCGTCATGAATGTCATGGGGCGTCTTTTCATGGATCCGCTGGATGATCCTTTTGTTTCCGTTGAGAAGGAATTGTCAGCAGCCCCTCTGGGCGAAGCCTGCGATGCCGCACTGGTCGATTTTCATGGCGAAGCCACCTCCGAGAAAAACGCCATGGGCTATTTCTGTGATGGCCGCGTCAGCCTTGTGGTCGGCACGCATACGCATATTCCAACCGCAGATCATCGTATCCTGCCGCAAGGCACGGGCTACATCACTGATCTGGGTATGACCGGTGACTATGAATCCGTCATCGGTATGGACAAGGAAGAGCCCATGCGCCGCTTCACCACGCGGATACGGTCCAGCCGGTTCTCGCCGGCCGAGGGCGAAGCCACGCTTTCAGGTGTGGTCATCGAAACCGATGACCGAACCGGCCTGTCAAAATCAATTCATCCCTTGCGGATTGGCGGGATTCTGGATCAGGCCGAGCCAACGCTCTAGAGCGCGCCCTTTCCGGCATTGGCCCAGTCTTTCAGAAAGGCATCCAGACCATTATCGGTCAGGTCATGCTGGATCATGGCATCGAAAATCTTTGGCGGAATCGTGCAGGCATCCGCGCCCGCCAGCGCTGATCCCTCGACGTGCTCCATCGACCGGATCGACGCGGCCAGGATGTAGGTCGCAAAGCCGTGCTCGTCATAGAGCATACGAATATCCTCGATCAGACCGAGACCGTCCTCGCCCTGATCATCCAGCCGTCCGATAAACGGTGAGACGAAGGTCGCACCGGCCTTCGCCGCCATCAGCGCCTGAGCCACCGAAAAACACAGCGTCACATTGGTGGGGTGGCCGTCATCCGTAAGCGCGCGGCAGGCTTTAAGGCCTTCAAAGGTCAGCGGCAGCTTGACGACGATATTGTCGTGGATGGCGCGCAGCTTCTTGCCTTCCGCAATCATGTTGTGCGCGTCCGTCGCAATAACCTCGGCGCTGATCGGGCCGTCAATGGTTTCGCAGATGGCTTTCAGGCCTTCGAAGAAATCACCGCCTGCCTTCGCTGCCAGTGACGGATTGGTGGTAACGCCGTCGACAAGCCCGGTGCTGGCGCGTTCGGCAATCACATCGGTTTCAGCAGTATCCAAAAACAGCATCATGGCGGCATCTCCTCTTGGTTTTCCTTCGGATACCGCGCGCCGGTGAAGGAATCGTGACGAGACGGGTTGGAGGATGCACCCCAGATGCGCTAACTAGCCGCAAGATTAATTCACGCCGCCTGTCAGGTGGCCATCAATGGAGGCGACCTTATATGGCCGGACACTCGAAATGGGCGAACATCCAGCACCGCAAGGGTCGTCAGGACAAGGCGCGCGGCAAGCTGTTTTCCAAGCTTTCCAAGGAAATTTCCATTGCCGCCAAAATGGGCGGTCCCGACCCGGACATGAATCCGCGCCTGCGACTGGCAGTGGCCAACGCCAAGGGCCAGTCCATGCCCAAGGACAATATCCAGCGCGCCATCGACAAGGCCGCCGGAGCCGATGCCGAAACCTATGAGGAAATCCGCTATGAGGGCTTTGGCCCCGGCGGTGTTGGAATCATCGTTGAGTGTTCAACGGATAATCGCAACCGCGCCGCCTCCGATGTGCGCACCGCGTTTTCCAAGAATGGCGGCAACCTTGGCGAGACCGGCGCTGTGGCCTTCATGTTCGATCAGGTCGGTGAAATTCGATATGTCGAAGACGTCGCTGATGAAGACACGATGTTTGAAGCGGCAATCGAAGCCGGTGCCGAAGACGTCACCTATGAAGACGGTGATGAGGATGAGGGCGAACCGGGCGAGCGCATCGTGATGTGTGCGCGCGACGACCTCAATGAAGTGTCGGCGGCCCTGCAGGAAAAACTGGGCGAGCCCAAATCCGTCAACATCATCTGGAAACCGCAGACATTGACGCCAGTGGAAGCCGACAAAGTGGAGAGTGTGCTGCGGATTCTTGAAGTGCTGGATGATCTGGACGATGTCCAGAATGTCTACGCCAACGCTGACTTCCCGGACGAATAGGCATGCTGCCCGGCCTGACCTTTGTGGATGCGGTGAATGTGCCGTCCGGTTCGGGCACGGGCGATGATCGCTATGGTTTCGATGAAGGCGCGGGCACAGCCTGGGTCGTCGACGGAGCCACCGATGTCGGCACGGCGCGTCTGTTCCCGGAATATCTGGCAGACGCCGATGCGCCCGTCATGGGTTGGGAAAGTGATGCCGCCTGGTATGCCGACCACCTGTCGGAGCGCTTCACCCGTCCACCGGAACAGCATGACAGCGCCAGATCCTATCTGGAGCGGGTTATTACCGATATCGCCGCGAAGGCTCAGCTTGAAGCCGTGCGACCCATCGAAAATGAACCCCGCCACAACCTGCCGAGCGCGGGTGGTATCTGGCTTCGACGTGTTGATGAAACGCTGGAATTTGCCGAGCTCGGTGATTGTGTGGCTGTTGTCCGTACGGGCGGGCATTCGCAATTTGTCGGCCAGCTGGACCTGATCAAGGCCGAGCATGCCCTGAACCGCAAGCAATTGGTCGAGCCCGCGGGCAAGGCAGGCGGCTATGCCAGCGCGCGCGAAACGCGCAACCGGATGAATACGGACGGCGCCCACTGGGTGTTTTCCCTGCATCCTGAAGCCGCCGCTCACGCCGAGCTGACGCAAATCCGAATGCGCGGCGAAACACAAATCCTGCTGATGTCAGACGGCTTTTTCCGACTGGTCGAGCCTTATGCGCTTTATGACATCAATTCGCTGATGGACCGCGCTATCGAAGAAGACAGCCTGCCGGACCTCGCCGCGCAACTTCGCGCCGCGGAGCAAAACCCGGAAGACGACGCTCGGATTGGCCGCCTCAAAACGTCTGATGATGCCTGTGCCGTATTGATGGAAATCAGTTAGTCCTCCGGTAATTCATACCGGCCGATCACCGGCTGGGTCAAAGAGCCGAGCCAGATATTGCCCTCACCATCCGGCACGACATTCGCCAGCAAACCAAAGCGGCTGTCCGGATCGTGGTAGCTGTTGAGATAGTTTCCGTCCTCATCCATCACGAGGATGAAGGCCTTGGTCGGCCCGGCACGCAGCCACACCCATTCCGGCAGTTTAGTGATCATCCGCGTCCAGAACGGATTGCGATGCAAAAATCGCATGATCGGAACGCGCTGCGTATCCATTGCAATGTAGAGACGGCCCTCGCCATCGCCCAACAATCCGTCCGGTATGCCGGGCAGATTATCGGCGACGATCTCGAACTCGCCAGCTTGCGGGCCTTCCAGCCAGTAACGCGACAGCCGATAGCGATAGGTCTCCAGCACGTAGACCGCGCGATTATCCGTCGACATGGCGATGCCATTGGCAAAGTACAGCCCATCGGCCAGCACCTCCATCTCGCCCGTTGCCGGATCGAGCGCATAGAGCAGGCCGTAAGGGCGGTTTTCCGCCATGTCATAAGCGTATTGCGGCGCACCTTCGCCTGCGCCCCATCGATACGAGGCTTCGGAGAAATAGATCGTTCCGTCCGGCCCGATATCGAGATCATCGGCAAAGGCCAGAGGATGCTCGGTCGCACCGGTGGAAAGCAATGTGACGTCACCGGTTACAACCTCCACCGCATAGATGCCGTCAATCGCCGCCGCGATCAGTCGGCCTTGTGCGTCCCATTGCAGACCCAGAACAGAGCGGCCATCGGTGACCTGCGCGACAGTTTCTGCGGTCCATGCATCGCCGACCCGGAATAGGCGGATGATCGAACCGTCATGCTGGCCAGAAAAAACAGAGCCATCGACGCCAATCGCGACATCCTCAGACGTGTGTAGCAAGGGATGCGAGATCATCTCCGCATCGGCCAACTGTCCGCGTGGCTCCAGCACACCGGTCAGTGCCGGAGCTTCCGGCTCATCCCAATAGGCTGGATCAACCGTTGCCGGCCATGTCCACCACAGAAGAAACAGACCGCCGATGACGCCCAACAAAATCAGGATTACACGCATCAATTTTCTCCCCCGGATTTAATCGAAGCGTAATTCGAAACGCCCGTTTGCGAAAGCACAGTTATTAATTGTGGGAAATATGGTGCCCCCGCGCTACGCGAATTCGCGAATCCGTCTATAGGGCATGAAGCGCTTCAATCACGGGAATGACCGCCATGACTTCGCTTGATCTCAACACGTTGAAACCCATGGCGAATGCCGTCCGCGCGTTGGCGATGGATGCCGTTGAAGCCGCAAAGTCCGGCCATCCCGGCATGCCGATGGGCATGGCCGACGCGGCAACAACTCTCTGGGCCAACCATCTGAAATTTGACCCGGCCAACCCGGACTGGCGCGATCGCGACCGGTTCATACTTTCGGCCGGGCATGGTTCCATGCTCATCTATGCGCTCCTCCATCTGACCGGCTATGCCGACGTCACGCTCGATGAGATCAAAAACTTCCGCCAGCTCGGATCGAAAACCCCCGGCCACCCCGAATTTGGTCACACCACGGGTGTGGAAACCACAACCGGTCCGCTGGGGCAGGGCATTTCCACCGCTGTTGGCATGGCGCTCGCGGAACGCATGTTGAATGCCCGATTTGGCGATGATCTTGTTGATCACCACACCTGGGTGATCGCCTCCGATGGCGACCTTCAGGAAGGCATCAGCCACGAAGCCATTTCTCTGGCCGGGCATCTCGGCCTCAATCGTCTGATCGTGCTCTGGGATGATAATTCCATTCAGATCGATGGCGATACGGCACTGGCGGAAACCACGGACGTGCTCAAGCGCTTCGATGCCGCCGGATGGGCAACAGACGCCGTCGATGGCCATGACATGGCAGCGATTGATGCGGCGCTCACACGGGCGAAAACCGCCGGCAAACCGGTGCTGATTTCCTGCAAGACCGTGATCGGATTTGGCGCGCCGACGAAAGCCGGGAAATCCTCCAGCCACGGCGCACCGCTGGGCGGCGACGAGCTGGCCGGGGCCAAAAAAGCGCTCGGCTGGGCGCATGGGGCATTTGATATCCCCGACGATATTCGCGCCGACTGGTTGGCCGTTTCAACATCCGGAAAATCGGCAAAAGCAGAATGGACGGATCGCTATGAGGGCCATTCCCGGCGGGAGGAATTTGACGCCGCCTTCACCGCTGGCCTCTCGCCAGATGCAGCACGTACTTTGCACGATTGGCGTAAATCGCTGGCCGCCGAAAAGCCGGACCTCGCCAGCCGCGCCGCATCCGGCAAGGTTTTGGCACAAATCGTTCCGGTTATGCCCGAGCTGGTCGGTGGATCGGCGGACCTGACCGGTTCAAACCTCACCAAAACGCCCGACCAGACACCTGTCCAGTCCGGCGCTTATGGCGGTCAGTATATCTATTACGGCGTTCGCGAGCACGGCATGGCTGCGTGCGCCAACGGTCTGTCACTGCATGGCGGCGTGCGGCCCTATGTCGGGACGTTTCTGGTCTTTGCAGATTATTGTCGCCCGGCCATTCGTCTGTCGGCTCTGATGAGCCAGCCGGTCACCTATGTCTTCACGCACGATTCCATTGGGCTGGGCGAGGATGGTCCGACCCACCAGCCGATCGAGCATCTGGCGTCCTTGCGTGCCATGCCGAATGTCCGGGTCTTCCGCCCCGCTGATGCGCTGGAAACGGCGGAGTGCTGGGAAATCGCGCTGACCCACCAGAGCGGCCCGAGCCTTCTGGCGTTGTCGCGTCAGAAATTGCCTTTTGCCCGACGCGATGATGGCAGCGAGAATTTGTCCGCGCGGGGCGCATACATATTGCGCGATGCGGAGAATTCGGAAGCGGTCATCATCGCCACCGGTTCCGAAGTCGGACTGGCGCTTGAGGCTGCCAAAACGCTTGCCGACAAGGGTGTGCCGGTGCGCGTTGTATCCGCGCCCTGCCTCGACATTTTCGCTGAAGAAGACCGCGCTTATCGCGACAGCGTTCTACCCGAAGGTTTGCCCCGCATCGCGGTCGAAGCCGGTCTGCGTTATGGCTGGGATGCGTTTATCGGCGCGGATGGCGGCTTTGTCGGCATGACCGGCTTTGGCGCATCCGCACCCGCAGAAGCGCTTTACGAACATTTCGGCATTACCGCGAAACGTGTGGTCGACGCCGTGTTGCAGCGGGTCTAGTTGACCCGCTCCACCACGCCGAACCCGAAGAGCTGATTGAGGGCTTTCTGGGCCTCTTCCTCTCCGGCCGCCGCGAAAGCGTCCAGACCAAACTCGCCGCCATCGAGGACAGTATCGAGCCCGGCCTCCACAGCCGTCGAGAATACGAGTTCGCCACCAGCGGTAATCAAAACCAGTCGATCGCCATCCTCGGCTAGCCGCCACGGGATGAAGGGCCGCAGTTTGAATCGGGCCGCTTTATCCTCCGCCGCGCCGCGCTGGATAATGGCGCCTTCGGAATAAGGTGGACGTGAACGGATGAAATTGTCGATGAACATGTCGAAGGCGCCATCGAGGCTGGCCCCGTCGCTTATTTTCTTCACCAGCGCGTTGAAATGCGCCTCGGCTGCCGAGCGATCAAAATCGGATCGGGCATAACCGGGTGGCAATGCTTGCCGGAATTCCGGGTGGCGGAGCGCCACTTCCGAAACGGCCTCCAGCATCAGATCCGCCCAGGTTTTTACAATCAGCCCAACAGTGATGTGCAGGCTGTCATCATCGCCTTGCGTTTGGGCATCATGCATCAGCCCGCGTGGCACGTAGGCGCAATCGCCGGCTTTCAACACAAATTCTTCGACCAGTTCGCCGGGCTGAACCGCTTCCGGATTGAAACCTTCGCCGCGATAGGGCTTGTCGACGGACTGATCATACAGCCGCCAGCGTTTTTCGCCCTCGATCTGCAGCACGAAAACATCGTGATCATCGTAATGCGTGCGAAAGCCCTGATTGTTGGGCGGTGTCAGATAGATATTGGTCTGCACATGGCAGGACAGGCGGGATTCCATGGCTCTGCAGAAATTCTTCAGACCGATATCGGCCTGGTGCAATTGCGGCAGGATCAGCGTTGCGCCTTCCTGATAAAGATTGGCGACGGAGCCACGGTCGGCATATCCGGTCGACAGCACAAATTGGTCGCGAGAGATTTGTGGCTCGGCGCGCGCCATATCCAGATCATCACCGTGAAAATCCCGGCTCGCCAGTAATTTGTCGATTTTCGCAACCGACAGGAGATCGCGGTAGCGATCGGTTTTCTCGCGCGAAACGATCAGTGCTTTCTGTTCAAAATGGGTCTTGAAAAACGCATCAATCCGGGTCGGACCGATGCAGTATTCCAGAATGTCGCTACCCCAAGGAAAGTCCGTCATAATTCCCCCCGTCGAACGGCGTGAGCGCCATTCTGTTTTGCCTGATATATTTGCGAGTGAAGTCAGGAAAGGTGAGGCTGTCCACTGCGCATATCAGCACAGTGTCGGCGTCAGATGAAACAGGCCCGGAACGGCGAATAATCTCATTCGCCAGCCCGGGCCGTGTCAGGATGTGCGAATACGTTTAGCAGCGATCTCCTTGCCCGACAGGATCAGCATAACTGCCTGTATCGCTGTCAGTACAATTTCGGCGCCCCCGTCCGCCGCGCCCGCCACCGACGGGGTCGGCATAGCTTCCGCTATCGCTGTCGGTGACACCGCTACCGCGTCCGCCTCTGCCGCCGCGACCATTTCCGACGGGATCTGAATAGGAACCTGTATCACTGTCGGTGATGCCGGATTGCCGACCGCCACGACCGCCGCGTCCATTGCCAGCAGGATCGGCATAAGAGCCGGTATCCCTGTCGGTGATCCCGGACCCGCGTCGGCCGCGGCCATTTCCGGCCGGATCAGCATAGGAACCCGTATCGCTGTCTGTGACACCGGAATTGTAATTGCCACGTCCATAGCCGGCCGGGTCGGCATACGCGCCGACATCACTGTCCGTAATCCCGGAATAGGCACCGCTTGTGGCGCAACCGGAGACAACTCCGGCGGCACCTGTCGCGATACCTGCACCTGCGACGCGGGTCAGGAATGAGCGCCGGCTTAATTTGTTTTTCTTCGCCATGTAACTAATTCACCGGCTTTGTGGCCAGAGCCTCCATGTTAGCAGCGATCGCCTTGTCCGACCGGATCAGCATAGGTGCCGCCATCAGAATCCGTACAACGGCGACGTCCGCGTCCGTTCCCGACAGGGTCTGCGCGGGAGCCTGAATCGCTGTCGGTCAAGCCTGTGCGTCGACCGCCACGGCCATTACCGGCCGGATCGGCGTAGGACCCGCTGTCACTGTCAGTGACGCCAGAGCGCCGCCCTCCGCGGCCATTGCCGGCGGGGTCGGCATAGCTGCCGGAATCGGAGTCGGTAACGCCGGTGCGGCGACTGCCGCGTCCATTGCCAGCGGGGTCTGCGTATGCGCCGCTATCGCTGTCGGTCAGACCGGATCGGCTGCCGCGTCCATATCCGACGCGATCAGCATTGCGTCCGCCATCACTGTCGGTAACGCCGGTGCGGCCATAGCCAACGCGGTCGGCATTGGATCCGCCGTCAGAATCTGTTCGTCCGGTGTAATTTTGTGCGACGGCTGCTCCGGTCACAGTCGCGGCAGTTCCAACCGCCAGGCTGGTGCCGGCAACGCGCGTCAGAAAAGAGCGACGGCTCAATTTCCCTTTATTGGCCATGAGTTGATTTCCCCTGTTCAGCTCGTCTCCCAACGACAAGCGCTATCACTCGCGGAAAAAGACTAGGCGTTACGACGGGTCGGCGTCAAACCGGATCGGGTTGATTTTCCGCCTGAATCCGCAAAAAAAGCCAATTAATTCAATCAATGAGAGGCATTCTCATATAATCGACCCCTCGTAAGGACGAATGCCATTCATTCGCATAAACTGCGGTCCGGCCAATTCGAGGCAAAAAAATACCGGTTGTCCGAAAACAACCGGTATCTTTCCAAAAAGTGTGTGGGCGACTAGCCGCCGCGACCACGACCGCCTGGGTCAGAACACCCGGAGGAATCGCTGTCAGTGTAACCGGAATTACCCCGGCCATGACCGGCATTATCCGAGCAACCACCCGTATCGCTGTCAGTGTAGCCGGTATAACCGGTACCGCGACCAGCCTGGTCAGCATAGGCGCCGCCATCGCTGTCGGTGATGCCTGTCCGGCCATTGCCAGCTGGATCTGAATTGCCGCCACTGTCGCTGTCGGTCCGGCCACGAATCATCGTGGCTCCAACTGCGCCTGCGCCGATGGCACCAGTGACAGCTACGCCACCTGCTACACGCGTCAGGAATGAACGGCGGCTGAGTTTACCTTTTTTGGCCATGTGAATGGGCCTCCCTTGGAACTAATCGTCTACTATTACGTCCCCCCGCACGGGTACGTTCGTTCGCAGCCTAAGCGAGGCAAATCGACTTCGTCAAACAAAAACAGAGTATTATTTGGCTCTTGATAGTCATTCTCACTAATATTCGCCGCTAGGTAGAAATATTGGCGCAATTTTCCGCGTTTGCAATTCATTCGCAGAAATCTGTACTGCCCACTTGAAAATCAGTCGCAATACTGACGCTGGAGATAGGGGTGGGCGCGCAACGTCAATCAGGGCTAGATTCAGCATCATGACGTCATCGATTCGTATTCTCGGCATCGACCCGGGCCTGCGGCATACCGGCTGGGGTGTCATTGCGGTGTCCGGATCGCGCCTCAGCCATGTCGCGGATGGCAGAATATCCGCGCCTGTGGACCTGCCCCTGTCGGATCGCCTGATGGTGATTCATGCCGAACTGGAAGCGATCATTGGTCTGCATGTGCCGGATGAAGCGGCGGCAGAAGAAATTTTCATGGCGACCAATGCTGCCAGCGCTTTAAAGCTCGGGCATGCGCGCGCGGCCGCTTTGCTGGCGCCTGCGCGGATCGGCTTGCCGGTCGCGGAATACGCCGCCCGACTGGTCAAGAAGTCTGTCGTCGGTACCGGCCGCGCCGAAAAAGATCAGGTCGCCGCGATGATTGCGATCCTGCTTCCGGGCTGCAAGGCCAGGGATGATGCCGCCGACGCGCTGGCCGTCGCCGTCTGTCACGCGCATCATCGCACCACGCGAAAACTGGGGAGTGCGGCATGATCGGAAAATTGCGCGGCCGCGTCGATGCTATCGGCGAAAGCGAAGCGGTTATTGACGTTAATGGCGTTGGCTATCTGGTCGGCATGAGCGGGCAGGCTCTCTCGCGTCTTTCGCAGGGTGCGGATGTTGAAGTGCATATCGAAACCTATGTGCGCGAAGACGCCTTCAAGCTCTGGGGGTTTTTATCCGAACGCGAGCGCGCCTGGTTCGCGCGCCTTCAACTCATTCAGGGTGTTGGCGCCAAAGCCGCGCTTGCGATTCTCGATGCGTTGGGCGTCGATGAGCTGGAAAGTGCCGCCGCGCTGGGTGACGCCGCGGCCTTCGGCCAGGCCAAAGGCGTGGGTCCCAAGCTTGCCGGGCGACTGGCATTGGAATTGAAAGACAAGCCACCCCCAACCGGCAGGGCTTTTGCCTCGGGCTTTAGCGTCGCCGCGCATGCGGGTCTGGCCTCGACGCAGAATTCGGACACCGCTGCCCCCAACAACGCCGCGCGCGAAGAAGCCGTGTCTGCGCTGATCAATCTCGGCTATGCTGAAAGCGATGCCCGCCGCGCCGCCGCGTCGGCCAGCGGCGCCAATGCGGATGCAGGCACCGGCGAGCTCATCCGTCTGGCATTAAAGGAATTGTCGAAATGAGGGTTTTGCTAGCCGCCGCCTTGCTCGCTGCCACCCCCGCTATTGCCTCAGCCGGCGTCACCATCCGTTTCATCGCCAATGAAGGCGTGCATATTTCCGATGGCGAAACCGGTATTCTGATTGATGCGCTGACCTGGAATTCCTATGATGGGACTTACGCCCTGCCATCCGATGAAGCCCGTGCCGCGATGATCAATGGCGATGCGCCCTATGACGATGTCGCGGCGCTGCTCTTCACGCATATCCACGGTGATCATTCGGACCCCAATGCCGCAATTGATGCACTGGACGCGCAGTATGGCCTCACGGCTGCGGCATCCTCGCAGGTCACACTTGCTATGTTGAATGGTGATCGGGATATCGAAATTTCGACCGCCGCAAGCATTTATAGTGTCCATCTGAGTGCGGACGAACCCGGTCCCTGGCAACATCCGCTACACGACTTCATCGAAGGTGCATGGATTTTCCACCGCGAGGGCGTCGATAACATCACCTGGCATGTCGAAATAGACGGTCTTTCAATCCTCCATCTCGGCGATACCCAGCCGCAAATGGCCGATTTTTCCGTCTGGGATGACACCGAATTTGACGTCATTCTCTATCCCTACTGGTTCGCGCAGATGGAAGAGGGCGTCGCCTTTCTTGAAAGTCGACCCGACGCGCGCGCCATCGCCTTTC
>BQJI01000004.1 GCA_021604625.1 Hyphobacterium sp.
AGATACCGCCACCATTGCTGCTCTCAGGGGTCTGTCACCAATCAGATAGCCGGCAGCGAAACTGGCTGCGACCCGGCCCGCAGGCTGGTCCGAGGGGATTTGCGTGGTCGCCTGGTGACGGTTTGGATCGAAAACATCGCCTGGTTGCGGATCGATTTTATTCACGCCATGCCGCTCCAGAGTGGTCAGTAACGACTTTTCCGTCAGCGCGACGCCATCCATCAGGGTTTTGGCCGGACCTTCGAGCGATTCAGCTTGTGCGATCTGGAGGGCACGCGAAAGATTGTCAGCGACATTGAGCACATCACCTGCAAAACGCGAGATCGCGTACTCACGCGCGTCTTTGACGTCTTTTTCGGAACGGCGGCGGGCATTCTGGACTTCTGCGGCCGTTCGCAGCAGGCGATCGCGGGTGTCTTCCAGTTCGGCCTGCAAGGCCCGAATGGCATCTTCCGGTGACGGTTCTGCGGATTGAGCCTCCTCGGCCGCGGCCTCTTCAGCTTCGACGGCCGCCAGTGCTTCGGCTTCGGCTGCCTCAATTTCCTCGATCCGGTCCTCGATGGGTTGATCGTCTTCAGTATTTGCCATCTCTCGTGTCCTTCTATCCCGTCTGATTGCGAGAATTGTCCAATAATTGCCCGACTGCGCGAGCTGTGTAATCGACCATTGGTATGACGCGCGCATAATTCAGACGCGTTGGGCCTATGACGCCCAGCGCACCAATTATGCGACGTTCCGAATCCATATAGGGTGCCACGATCATACTTGAACCCGATAGCGAAAAGAGCGGGTTTTCAGCACCGATGAACAGCCGCACGCCATCGGCCTCGCGCGCCTTGTCCAGCAGCGCGATCAGGCCCTCCTTGCGCTCCAGCTCGTCGAACAGCAAGCGAATGCGTTCAAGGTCTTCTGCAGCTGCGACATTGTTCAATAATTGCGCCTGGCCGCGAATGATGAGCGCGCGCTCCTGGCCCCCTGACCATTCGGCCAGGCCTTGTTCAACCAGTGCGCTGGCCGCTTCATCAAGCGCGTTTCGCCGATCCGCCAATTCGGCGCGAATGTCTTCGGCGGCGCTTTTCAAAGACCGGCCTTTCAACCGCGTCGAAAGATAGTTTCCTGCCTCGATCAGGGTGGATGCGAGCAATCCGTCAGGTGAGACCATCATTCTATTTTCGACAGAACCATCTTCTCCGACCAGAATAACCAGTGTTTCGTTGGCTGAAACCGGTACAAACTCGACATGTTTCAGGGCCAGTTCGCGGGATGGCGATGTAACAAGCCCCGCCCCGCCCGCAAGACCTGCCAACATGGAGGAGGCGTCTGCCAGAGCGTCTTTCATGGTTCGTTGGCTGCTGGCGACGCGCGCCTCGATTTCGTTCCGGTCCTCGGCGGCGGGTTCCCCGACCTGCAGCAGGCCGTCGACGAATAATCTCAGCCCTGCATGGGTCGGGAGACGTCCTGCGCTCTGATGGGGCGACGTCAACAGCCCGATCGCGGCGAGATCGGACATGGTATTGCGGATTGATGCGGGTGACAGATCCAGCCCCTGACGACGCGACAAGGTGCGAGATCCGACAGGGTCGCCGGTCTTCAGATAGGATTCGACGATTTCACGAAAAATGACTCGCGAGCGTTCGTCCAGTTCCATCAGGCTGGGTGCGGTGTGTGTTTTGTCCGACATTGCGGCTATCAGTTAGGCCAAGCGCGCGTGGCATTCAATTACGGCCTGCGGTGATATGTGGTTTACCTGTGACATGGGCGCAATTAGACCGGCGTCCGAATACACAAAACGGAGACTTCTATGAGACCCTATGGACGCGCCCTGCATGCGCTGCGATCAGTGACGCTGGAAACCGGCGTTTCGCCTTATGCGGAGGGGTCTTGTCTGATAAAATGCGGCAGCACGCATGTGCTGTGCACGGCATCGGTAGATGAAAACGTGCCGCCGTGGATGCGCAATTCCGGCAAAGGCTGGGTGACGGCAGAATACGGCATGCTGCCGCGCGCGACGCATACGCGTGGACGACGCGAGGCTGCCGCGGGCAAGCAATCCGGCAGGACACAAGAAATTCAGCGCCTTATAGGCCGGTCTATGCGAGCTATAATAGACCTGCGGGCGCTGGGTG
Organism: Hyphobacterium sp.; assembly: GCA_021604625.1. GTDB lineage: Bacteria > Pseudomonadota > Alphaproteobacteria > Caulobacterales > Maricaulaceae > Hyphobacterium. The sequence continues at coordinate 2,127 of BQJI01000004.1, forward strand.
AGCGTCAGATCACGCTCGATTGCGATGTGATACAGGCGGATGGCGGCACACGAACAGCCGCGATCACCGGGGCCTGGGTGGCGCTGAAAAGCGCAACGGGATGGCTGGTCGAGGAGGGCGTGCTGAAGGCCGATCCTGTGTTTGGTCAGATCGCGGCGGTTTCCTGTGGCATTGTGGACGGCACGGCGCGGCTGGATCTTGAGTATGAAGAAGACAGCAAGGCGGAAACTGACGCCAATTTTGTGCTGACGTCGGATGGCGGAATTGTAGAAATTCAGGCGACCGCGGAAGACCGTCCAATGCCGGAGACCGCTTTTATGGATATTTTTGCGCTGGCCAAGAAGGGAATCTCCGAGCTAGGCGAAATCCAGAATTCCGTATTATAAGAAAAAAGAAGCAGCGGGAGCGCGCTGGGGGGCTGGTGATGGCCTGATCGGCGCTCTTGGGAAGGGGCGTATGCCAATCAGGCCCGCTCCCGCTGCTTCTTCACCGTCCGGTCGGCTTGCCGTCCGGGGGCGTCACTGAAACGGATCAGGCGTTCTTGCCGTCCTCGTCATCATCATCATCAAAGCTGAGAAGGTCGCCAGGCTGGCAATCCAGTTCCTGACACAACGCTTCCAGCGTCGAAAATCTTACAGCCTTGGCTTTTCCTGTCTTCAGAATGGACAGGTTGGCCATGGTGATGCCGACCCGATCGCACAGCTCTGTCAAAGACATGCGGCGCTCAAGAAGCATCCTGTCGAGGGTGACGCGAATGGGCATGTTTGCGCCTCCCTAAATCGTTAATTTCTGTTCCTGGCGCATCCGTGCGCCTTCGCGCAATACTTCGGACAACACCAGCAAGGCGGCCACGGCGAACCAGGGGCCAAGATTGAGATCGAAATGGGTCAGTTCGACCCCGCCGATCCGGAAGTTGAAGACGGCCAGCGAGATCGCGACCAGTCCCTGAGCGGCATAACGCGCCACCTGATAGATCCCGATCGCAAATGCAATAATCCGCAAATGGCCTGCATTTTCAGGTACGAACGGGTCGCCGGCGATCAGTGTGCCGACGATCAGTCTGAGGCGATAGATGATCACCAGCATGGCCAGAATTTCCGCCACGAAGAGCGGCAACATGATGACCAGATCAATCGCGGCAGCCAACGATTCTGTTGCAGACTCCGGCAACCAGCCGAAAAGTTGGGCACCAAATACAAAGGTTGCGCACAGCACGGTGACGGCACTGACGGTCAACACCGCCCAAAGCAGGTACCAGACAATATCCAGAAACCATTTCAGGCCTCCGATCATGGGTCCGGTTTTTGTCGCCTCCATGGCCTATTTGCCCCCTTTGTGGGTCCCCGGCGGCGCTTTCACTACCGCCGGGACCTGGTTACGCTCATGCAATCGCCGGTGTCAGAGCGGCAACGACGCCGGTACCGACAGCGAGGACAAGAAACGCATTGATTGCAACCGCCATTACAGCACGGACTGCATTGTTTTCGGACCTGACCATTTTAGTTCTCCAATGTTGTGTTTCAATCGACCAGATTGATTTATTTTGTTTCCCGAACGATCATTTCGCCGTCCGTGGATTTATCGATAAACATAAAATTTCAGGGACGCAAGCAAAAAATATCGTTTTTCGATATAAATTTTTCGAAAGGCGATAAATTATGAGGCCAAAATTGCGACGAAATGACCAAAGCGTCTGGGTGTTGGCGTCACATAATACAAGCAAAATTAATGAGATAGGAGCAATTCTAGAGCCCTATGACATTTTTTTACGCTCAGCTGCAGATTTTCGACTTTCCGAACCCGAGGAAACCGAGCCCACATTCTCCGGAAACGCACTCTTGAAGGCACAAGCTGCCTGCACAGCAACAAAATTGCCAGCATTGGCGGACGATTCCGGATTATGCGTCGAGGCATTGGGCGGCCGCCCGGGTATACACTCCGCTCGCTGGGCGGGAGAACCGCGCAACTTTGATCGGGCAATGGCCCGTATTCAAAATGAACTCGAAGCTGCCGGTACCGATGACCGTCGCGCAGCATTTGTATGTGTGCTGGCCCTCGTGCGTCCGGATGGTCGGCAGCGGCTATATGAAGGGCGCGTTGACGGCGACATTATCTGGCCTCCGCGCGGCGATAGCGGGTTCGGATATGATCCGGTCTTCCGACCCGATGGCGAAATGCGTGTGTTTGCTGAAATGACGCGTTCAGAAAAAGCCCGGCTCAGTCATCGCGCGCGGGCGTTGGCGGCGATGGTGGCATCCGAGTTCGCAAATGACTGAAACTGCGCTTGGTCTCTATATCCACTGGCCCTATTGCGCTCGCATATGCCCGTATTGTGATTTCAATGTGTATCGCGCGCGCGGGGCGGATGATGAGCTGTTCGCCGCGATCATGGTGGATCTCGATTTCTGGTCCGGGAAAATGCCCGGGCGAAAACTCACGTCCATCCATTTTGGCGGAGGTACGCCGTCTTTATTGACGCCCCACCAGATCGCCGCGCTGATTGAACGGGCTGCCAAACGGTTCGGGTTCCACAACAATATTGAAATCGGACTGGAAGCCAATCCGAATGATTGTGATGGATTTCAGGGTTTCGCGAGCGCCGGCGTCAATCGCCTCTCCCTGGGCGTGCAGAGTTTTTACGATGATGCATTGATCGCGCTGGGCCGGGATCATGACGGGTCAGCGAGCCGCAAGGCGCTGGACAAAGCACTTGGCGTATTCGAGCGCGTGTCGATTGATCTCATATATGCGCGGGAAGGCCAGAGCCTTGACGCCTGGGCCACGGAACTTGGCGATGCGCTGAAGACGGGTCCGGATCACCTGTCGCTCTACCAGTTGACGATCGAACCGGGCACCGCTTTTGACAAACGCGTCGCGCGTGGAGACTTGAAGCCGCCCGGCGAAAATATAGCTGAGCAGCTCTTTCGATTAACCCAAACGGTTTGTGCCGAACACGGGTTTGAACCTTACGAGATTTCCAATCACGCCCGGCCCGGATCAGACTCGCGGCATAACCGGCTTTATTGGGAGGGTGCGGACTGGATCGGGATTGGACCGGGCGCACACGGCCGGATTGGCTCGCATGCGACGGGTGGCCGGGCCTTGACCGAAACGGCCTTGCGGCCCGCTGACTATATCCGCCGTGTATCGGAAACCGGCACGGGTTCGACATCGTCTACCCTGTCTGCACTTGATGAAGTCCGAGAACGAATTCTGATGGGTATGCGGATTTCGGACGGCCTTGACCTCGCCCGGATCGAGCAATTGACGGGATTGACGGTCGATCATGTCGAAGCGGCGCGCTATGTCGAGCAAGGCTGGTTGTCGATATCTGACCACCGGCTCGCGTTTACGCCAGAAGGGCGATTGCTGGCAGATGGTATCGCGGCGGCGATCTGTCCCTAGAAAACGTCCGGATCAAAACGGCGCGGCGCCGGGTCGATGACGCGAAAGGCCGCGCGCCTCACCTCATAGACTGCCAGTCCGCGTTCAATCCGGCCATTCGCCCGGAAGCGGAATAATCCATCCGCGCCGTAAAACCCTTCGGGGTCTTCCAGAGCTTCCCGCGTGACCTCACCCTGACTGGCGAAGAATACGGACAGCAAAACACCGTCATAGGCGTGACTGGCAATGCGCGACGGTTCTTCTCCGAAAGCCGACTCATACTGGCTCACAAATGCAGCGTGGGCGTCGGCGTCAGGGCCGGCAAACCATCCGCCATGCAGGACCGGTTCGCGGCGGGTTTCTTCATTATTCCAGAGACCGGTTCCCAGAAACCGTACAATCAGCGGGTCGATCTCGTGATAGGGTAGAAGCGGACCGAGCGTCCGCAAACGCGTGCCGCCCTCGGGCAACATTACGGCCTGAAACGGTGCATCGGCTGATGGCTCCCATTCACTGGTCCGAAACTCCTGGGCCACATCGGCCTCAAGGCTGGTAAAGCCCAGATCGGCCAAACGCCGCGCCGCAGACGTCATGGCTTCAACGCCGCCAACATAGGTCTCCTCTGCCGCAAGGTAACCGCCATTCAGCTCCGCATTATCGGCGAGGGCGTTCCTTACGGCGGAACCATAGGCACCGCCGGGTCCGATGAAGGCAAATCGTTCGACGCCGAGGCGAGCGACATATTCAGTGATACGTGCGACCTCCTGCTCCGGCGGCAGGCTCAGCAGATAAACACCGTTGCCGGCAATGCTGGTATCTGTCGAAAATGCCATAACCGGAACGCCATAGCGCCGGGCCACATCGCCAGCCGCTGTCGCGGCGGTACCAAAAAGCGGCCCCAGAATAATGACGGCGCCATCGTCAATTGCGGCTTGTGCCGCCTGCCGCGCGCCTTCAGCCGTTCCGCCTGTGTCTTTCGGCATCAGGACGAGGGTGTCAGAGCCGTGTTCAAACAATGCCAATTCTGCCGCACGAAGGAGGTTTGAGGCTTCGGCACGCGCGGCTGAATTTGGATGACTGAAAGGCAGAAGTAGTGCAGCACGTGTTAGCTCACGCCCCTCCAGATGCCTAGGCAGGACTCCGTTCTGGCGGATAATTTCCGGTTCTGTGACGACTGGTTCCGTCACTTCCGGTTCGACCACAACCGGTGGCGGAGGAGGCGGTGGGGGAGGCGGCGTTGCTGGTGTCGAGGCGCACGCAGACAACATCAGAATGCCAAATGTCATTGTCAGCCCCACAACAATGGGTCTTGGTAAGTTGCGCAAGCCGCGCAATGATGCCGCGAAAATCATGTCTGAACCGCCTTCACATATTCCCGCAGAAACTAGCCGCCGCGCTCCGGCTCCGCAACCGCCCGAGCCCGGTCTCAACATTGTGTCGACGCCAATCGGGAATTTGCGTGACATCACCCTTCGTGCTCTCGACGCGCTGGCCGGGGCTGACCGAATTCTGACAGAGGATACGCGTGTCGCCCGCAAACTGCTCGATGCCTATGGCATAGAGGCAAAGGTTTTGCCGTATCATGACCATAACGGTGCCAAAGTCAGGCCGGAGATTCTGGCGGCCCTTGCAGCGGGTGAGCGGGTTGTCCTGATATCCGATGCTGGCACGCCGCTGATTTCCGATCCGGGCTACAAGTTGGTGCGAGAAGCGGTCGCAGCCGGCCATCCGGTTCGCGCCCTTCCCGGTGCCTCCGCCCTTCTCACAGGATTGGCGGCTGCGGGACTTCCCAGCGATGCCTTCTTTTTTGCAGGGTTTCTGCCCAGTCGTTCAGGTGCGCGGCGAAACCGCCTGAAAGAATTGGCGGCCATTCCCGGCACGTTGATTTTCTACGAAACTGGGCCTCGTATCGCGGCCAGCCTCGCGGATATCGCGGACGTTCTCGGATCGCGAGAGGTTGTTGTGGCTCGTGAACTGACAAAAAGATTTGAAGATTATACGCGTGGCTCCGCCTCAGATCTGGCCGCAGCCTATAGTGTGTTACGTGCACCCCGTGGTGAAATTACGTTACTGGTCGGGCCCGGCGACGGGGCCGCGTTGGCAGATGTTGATATTGATGCAGAGCTTAAAGCCCTGCTTCCGGGCCTGGGGGTGAAAGGTGCTGCGGCAAAAGTTTCAGAAGCGACCGGCCTCAACAAGCGAGAGCTTTACGCCCGAGCGCAAGCGCTCAAAGAGGCGGGGCGGTGACGCGAAACCGGCAACGCGCTGAAGCGAAAGGTCGGCGTGCCGAGTTCTGGGCGGCGCTCTGGTTAACAATCAAGGGCTATCGAATTCTCGCCATGCGGGAAAAAACCCGGTCGGGAGAGCTGGATATTGTCGCCCGTAAATCCAACATTCTGGCGATTGTCGAGGTGAAAGCGCGCGACACGCTCGAAGCGGGGATAAATGCGCTGACCTGGCATCAGCAACAGCGGATCATTCGCGGGACTGCGAGTTATACGGGTCGAAACAGACGTTTGGCCGGACTGGCGATTCGATACGATATTATCGTCATCCGGCCCTGGAAATGGCCTCATCATATCCGCCAGGCCTTTCTGCTCGAAGGGCGATCATCACTCGACTTTAACTGAACAGAATCATTTGCGCGGATAAAACGGGGTTCGGGCTGTTGTCTCTGGAGTTTTTACGCATGAATTTCCAACTGATTCCGGCTTTTCTCGCCTTGTCGCTGACGGCTTGTGCTGCTGTGCAGCCCGAACGGTCATTTGGTCGAGATATCGATGACACAAATGCCTCGCTTTCAATCAAAGCCGCGATGACGCGTTCCGAAGGCTATTCGTTGGGCGGCGTTGACGTTGAAGTGACTGACGGGCTCGCGCTTTTGACCGGAACGGTGCCGCGGGAGGATGACCGCAGGCAATCGGAATGCCTTGCATGGTCAGCTCTGGCGATCCGGGCCGTGGAGAACGAAATCGTCGTTGCCAATGCCTCGTCGATTCGCGACAGCGCCCGGGATGGCTGGATTACGCAACAGGTACGTGGGCGATTGTTGCGAGACCGATCGGTGCGCAGCGTCAATTATAATGTCGAAGCGGAAAACGGTCGGGTCTTTCTTCTGGGCATTGCGCGGACCCGCGGCGAGCTGGAGCGGGCGGCACAACACGCTTCACTTGTTGATGGCGTTACCGAAGTTGTGGCGCTTGTTCGGGTGATCGGCGAAGATGCGCCATCTGTTGCTCGCGGCGAGCGCCAGGCTGCAGCGTGTGGCGGCGAAGCCATCCCGGCGCTGGACGCCATGCCATCGCTTGAACCACCAACCGATGTACCCGACGCGCCGGTCACACCGATTGATTAGACAGGACAAAGTTATGAGCCTTCGAATAGCGGTTCAGATGGACCCGGTTTCCGGTGTCGATATCAACGGAGACACCAGTTTTGCGCTTATGGAAGCGGCGCAAAACCGTGGCCATAAACTCTGGACCTATCAACCCGAGCATCTGTCCTCGGCGGCCGGCAAGGTAACGGCCCGGGCGCGCCCGGCGACGGTTCAGCGAGTGAAAACCGCGCCCGCGATCGAGGGTGATGTGGAGACGCTGGATCTTGCAGAAGATGTTGATGTCGTTCTGATGCGACAGGATCCACCGTTCGACATGTCCTATATTACAGCCTGCCATGTTCTGGAATTTCTCAAAGGCAAAACGCTGGTATTGAATGACCCTGAATGGGTCCGCTCCAGTCCGGAAAAAATCATACCGCTGGAATTTCCCGACCTTGTTCCCCCGACGCTGATTTCCCGCGACCTCGTCGCCATCACAGCCTTTCGCAAGGAATACAAGGACATCATTCTCAAGCCGCTTTATGGAAATGGTGGAGCGGGCGTGTTCCGGGTCAAACCGGATGACAGCAATTTTTCATCCTTGCTGGAGATGTTTTTCGGGATCAACCGTGAACCCGTTATTGCGCAGGCCTTTTTACCAAATGTCAGCGCCGGTGATCGACGCGTTATCCTGATCGATGGTGACCCGGTCGGTGTCATCAATAGGGTGCCCCAACCGGGTGAAACACGCTCTAATATGCATGTGGGCGGCACCGCAGAAGCTGCGACATTGAGCGATGTGGACCGGCGTATCAGTGAGGCGATCGGTCCGACATTGAGACAGCGCGGGCTCGTCTTTGTTGGCATTGATGTGATTGGCGACCGGCTCACTGAAATCAATGTGACCTCACCGACCGGCGTGCAGGAACTCAAACGCTTTTCGGGTGTCGATGCCGCTGATTTATTCTGGGATGCTGTCGACCGGCGAATGGGTTAAAACCTGACACAACCTTGACTCGATCCTGAATTTCGTTCCTATTATGTTCCTGTTTTGATCGGCGCACGCCTCAGGGGTGTGGAAAACTGTCGATTTCATAAATGCTTGTCCGCACCGGACGATCATTGGACGGGAGCCGGCCATGGCGGCGAGTACAACCACTATCGCATTTGAAGGCGCAGAGGCGCGGCGGGTCGATGTGCAGGCCCAGTTTGCAGGCGGCCAGCCGACATTTGCGGTTGTGGGCCTTGCCGACAAGGCTGTGGCAGAAAACCGGGAACGTGTCCGGGCCGCCTTTGCCGCGATCGGTCTTTCCCTGCCTCCCGGACGCGTGATTGTGAATCTGGCACCTGCCGATCGACCAAAAGAAGGTGCTCATTTTGACCTGCCGATCGCACTCTGCCTGATGGCGGCGATGGATGTGATACCGCCGGACGCGGCCGCAGATCATCTGGCCATGGGCGAACTGGGGCTGGACGGTTCGATTGCAATGACGCCGGGGGCATTGCCCGCGGCCATGGCGGCCAGCCGGTTTGATCTCGGTTTCATTTGCCCGGAAGCCTGCGGTCCCGAAGCGGCCTGGGCGGGTGGAGAATTGTCGATACTGGCGCCCGCCTCGCTGATCCAGCTCGTCAATCACTTCAAGGGACGGCAGATGTTGTCGCGACCTGTGCCGGGCGATCTGATTGACAGCAGATCGGATGTCGATCTGAGAGATGTGAAGGGCCAGGAAAGCGCCAAACGCGCGCTCGAAATTGCAGCGGCCGGCGGCCATAACCTCTTGATGATGGGGCCTCCGGGATCCGGAAAATCAATGATGGCGGAGCGTTTACCGGGATTGTTACCGCCGCTTTCTGCAACCGAATTGCTGGATGTATCGATGATCCAGTCGGTCGCCGGCCTACTGGAGCGCGGAAAACTGACGCGTTCGCGGCCGTTTCGGGCGCCACACCATTCCGCCTCAATGGCAGCTATGGTCGGTGGTGGGCAGAAGGCCAGGCCGGGTGAGGCCTCTCTGGCCCATCATGGCGTTCTTTTTCTGGATGAATTGCCCGAGTTTCACCCGCAGGTACTCGACAGCCTGAGACAACCGCTCGAAACCGGTGAAATCGTGGTAGCTCGCGCCAATGCGCACGTGACTTATCCGGCCAGATTCCAGCTTATTGCCGCCATGAATCCCTGTCGTTGTGGCTGGGCCGGTGCCAATGGCGAGGCCTGCAAAAGAGGCCCGCGCTGCGCGGCCGATTATCAGGCCCGCGTGTCGGGACCGATGATGGACCGGATTGATCTGCACGTAGAAGTGCCGCCGGTGACGCCCGCGGATCTTGCCTTGCCGTCTCCCGTGGAAGGCACATCCGAAGCTGCTGCACGGGTGGCCCAGGCACGCGATGCTCAGACCGAACGCGGGCGGTTGAACGCCCGGCTGACAGCGGATTTGCTGGATCACGTCGCCGCGCCGGATCGTGGCGGGCAGGAATTGATAAACCAGGCGGCTGAGGTGATGGGTTTGACGGCGCGGGGTTATCATCGTGTTCTCCGGTCGGCTCGCACTATTGCCGACCTTGATGGCTCTGACGGCGTCCGCCGGGTTCATATCGCCGAAGCCCTGTCGCTTCGGCGCGCGGCGCCTGGTGCCGGCGTGACGGAGACAAGAAAAGGCCGGGTCTCGGCGCGGCTCTAAAGAAGCGCTTCATTAACGGATCGGCCCCTAAATACGACTTGATGACATCACGATCAGATAATTCGTCGACCGGTGCGGCTGACGCCGCCCTTATTGCGCTGGATTCTTCCGGCGAACTGGCGCTTTTGCGCGCGGCAGACGGTCGTGTTCGCTTCGTCAATCATGCTTTCCTTTCTGCTTTTGGCGGGAAACGCTCTGACTGGATCGGGCGCTGGTTTGCGGTCGCGCCTGCGGGCCCGACTGATAAGGGGGCGCGCCGCTTTGAGGCCCTGATGCGTACACGCTCCGGCAATCGCTGGGTTGAATGGGACGAGCGCCCGGTAGAAAGCGGTGGTTCGATTTCCATCGGCCGTGACGTCACCGATCAACGCGACGCAGATGCGGAACGCCAGGAAGCCGAACATGCCCGCACACGATTTTTCGCATCCGTGACGCACGAACTTCGAACGCCGCTGGCCGGCGTCAAAGGCGTCGCCGACCTTCTGGCGCTCACGCCTCTGCAGGCCGATCAGCGTGAATATGTCCGCGCGGTCGCAGACAGTGCAACACACGGGCTTGGTCTGATCGATGAAATTCTGGACCTGTCCCGACTGGATGCGGGCCATGTTGATTTGCGGCCCGAACCGGTTCGGCCCAGCGAGTTGGTGCGGCATGCGGTGGAATTACTGGCGCCGCGGGCATCGGAAAAAGGACTGGCGCTCGCTTGTGTTATTCGGGAATCTGCGCCGGAAGAAATCCTGGCTGATGTTAGCCGGTTGCGTCAGATTCTCTTTAATCTACTGGGCAATGCGGTGAAATTTACTTCTGATGGGGGTGCCTGGGTTGAGCTATCGGGTGATCTGGACAGCGAGGAACGCGCGCGACTGATCATTACCGTACGCGATACCGGTCCAGGCATTGATGCGGCGGACCAGTCCAAGATTTTTGATCATTTTGAACGCGGCACCGGCTCGTCACAGAACCGGGAAAGCGGTGCCGGTCTGGGCCTTGCCATGGTCAAGAAGCTTGTGGAAGCCATGAATGGCGAAATCGGTCTTGAAAGCGCGCCCGGTGAAGGCTCGTCATTCTGGGCCGCTCTTCCGGTGCCGGTCCGCAAAGGCGTGCGAACCGAACGGCCGCTGGCGGGCGAAAGCGTGATGATCGCATCGCCATCGCGCGTCACCCGCAATGCGCTGTCGGCCCAAATACTGGCGCTGGGTGGTCAGCCGAAAACGCTTTCAAACCCGGACCGATTGTCGGCTGCGGTCGGCATGACCTTGCTTCTGGACGCCAAATGGGCGGATCGCGCTCACGCCAGCGGCGCAAAGCGTGCGCTCATTCTGACCGATGCCGCGACCAAGGACGATATCCGTGACAACCCGCCCAAAGGTGCAGATGGTTGGCTGGTGGTGCCGGTGCGCCGTAAAAGCCTGGAAAGATTTGTCGGCGGAACAATGCCGGGTCAGGACGGTGATGATAACCGGATTGAAGGTGAAGGCTGGCCGCTGGCCGGGCTGAGAATCCTCATTGCGGAAGATGACCCGGTTAATGGGCTGATCGCTGAACGTACGCTGACGCGGTTGGGAGCGCATCCGGAACGGGCAATGGACGGGGCGGAAGCACTGGACCGGCTCAAGGCTGGCGGTCTGGATGCGGCGTTGATTGATTTGAGAATGCCCGAAATGGATGGTCCGGCGGTCGCGAAAGCCGCTCGCGATGCCAACGTCACAATTCCGTTAATCGCCCTCACCGCCAATACGTCCGAAACAGACCGCCGCGCCTGTCTGGAAGCGGGTATGAACGCCTTTCTGACCAAACCGGTTGATCCGGAAACCCTCACTGGCACCGTGTTGAGCTTGTCGAAAGCGCGAAACCGTTTCAGGGTTGTAGGCGAATTGCCGGAGAATACTGAATGGCGAACCCCATGGCGGTGACCCCCAGCAATCGTTGGGCGGACTCCCTGAGAATTTACGGCAAGCCGATTATGCTTTCCATGTTGATCCTCGGATTTGCGTCCGGGCTTCCGCTGATGATGGTTTTTCAGAAACTCTCTTTCTGGCTTCGGGCTGAGGGAATTGATCGAACCACAATCGGTTTCATCTATTGGGTGACAATTGCCTACACAATCAAATGGATGTGGTCCCCAGCTGTCGATCGGGTCTCCATCCCATTTTTGACAGGCCGACTTGGTCGACGCCGCAGCTGGATGATTGCGGCTATTTCCGGGACGATGATCGGTCTTGTGGTGATCGGCTTTTCAAAACCCTCCGAAGCGCTATGGGTGACTTTGGCAGGTGCCATGATTCTTGCCTATTCGGGCGCAACGCTGGACATTTCGATTGACGCTTGGCGCATCGAAAGTGCTGAAAACGAAAATCAGGCCAATATGGCAGCCGCCTATGTGATGGGCTATCGCGGCGCGATCATGTTTGCCGGCTTCGGCCTTGCGATTGCGGAATGGACCAGTTGGCAGATTTCATTCTCCGCTATGTCACTGACAATGGGAGCCACTGCCGTTCTGATACTTTTCATGAAGGAGCCGGAACGCGACCCGTCTGCCGTTATTCCGCCCATGCCATTCGGGAAACGGATGGTGACCATGATTGTCGAACCGATCAAGCAATTTGGGGCTCGTCTTGGTCCCTGGATCGTTCCGGTTTTTCTCTTGATCACAATTTATCGCATGAGCGATTTCACCATGGGGATCATGGCCAGTCCGCTATACGCGGATATCGGCTATGGCGGTGACATTATCGGCGGTATCCAGAGTGGTCCGGGAATACTCGCGACGATTGTTGGGGGGTTCATGGGAGGGCTGATCGCATACCGATTCGGCGTTCTGCCAGCGATGGTGGTAGGTGGTTTCATCACACTCGCGACGAATGGCGCCTATGCCTGGTTGGCACAAACCGGTGTACCGGAGGACGCTTGGCGAGCTGCCATTGCCATTGTCGGCGACAATATTGCCGGCGGATTTGTCGGTACGGTTTTTATTGCTTATCTGTCGTCATTGACTGATCCGGCTAATGCCGCGACGCAATATGCCGTGTTGTCATCCATTTATGCATTCGTGAACAAGCTGCTTGCAGGCTTTTCCGGCGTGCTGGCAGACGCGGTTGGGTATGTAAATTTTTTCCTGATCACAGCGAGTTACGCGATTCCAGCAACTTTATTGGTTATCGTCATCATGATTTATGGATCTCAGGCGGCCAAGGGGCAGGCTGGCGTGTCGGCCCAACCAAAACCGGACTAGCTATTCCCCTATTTCGGCTTCTGCTGATAAATCATAAGCGGCCAGCGCGGCCAGCGTGACGATTTCGGTGACGGTTGCGCCGAGACGCGCGATCTGCACCGGCTTTTCAAATCCAAGCAGCATCGGGCCGAGAACGGTTGCGCCAGCGCCTGCACCCATCAGGCGCGTTGCAATCGACGCCGAGTGAATGGCCGGCATGACCAATACATTTGCGGCGCGTGTCAGTCTCGAAAACGGGTAGACGACCCGGTGGGCCGGATCGAGAGCCGTATCGGCCGCCAATTCACCCTCATATTCAAAATCTACGCCGCGTTCGTCCAGAATTCGCACGGCCGCTTGTAGCTTGTCTGATCGTTGGCCTGCAGGGTTGCCGAATGTGGAATAGGACAAAAACGCCACCCGCGGATCAAAACCGAACCGGCGCGCTGCGGTCGCTGCTTCACATGCAATGTCCGCCAGTGCCTGCGAGTCCGGAAATTCGGTCACATTGGTGTCGGCAATAAACAGTGTGCGATTTTTGGCCAGAACAATCGACATGCCGATGACGCGTTCGCCTTTGGCCGGATCAAGAACGCGGGAGACATCATTCAGGGCGGCGTCGTAATTCCGGGTCACGCCGGTCACCATGCCGTCGGCATCGCCCAGCTTGACCATACAGGCCGAGAAGACGTTGCGATCATTATTGACGAGGCGTTGCACGTCCCGTTTCAAATATCCTTCACGCTGCAATCTTTCATACAGGAAAGACGCGAAATCAGCATTGCGTTCGGACAGGCGGGCATTGACGATCTTGAGGCAATCTTCAGGGACGCCGACGAGGCGCATATTGGCGCGGGTCTGTTCTTCGCGACCCACCAGAATGGCTTCGCCCAGTTCCTGGGTCTGGAACGCATAGGCGGCGCGAATAACGGATGGCTCCTCACCTTCCGCAAAAACGATCCGACGCCCCTTGCCCGCAACGGCCCCCTGAATACGCTGTAACAGGGCCGCGGTTGGATCCAGGCGTCGCGCGAGCGTGGCCTTGTAGATCTTCATGTCCTCTATGGGTCGCCGTGCAACGCCGGTATCCATCGCAGCCTGTGCCACATAAGGCGGCACATAGGAGATCAAACGCGGATCAAACGGCGATGGAATAATGTAATCGCGTCCGAAAACGGGTCGCTGACCGTGATAGGCGGATGCGACCTCATCGGGCACGTCTTCCTTCGCCAGATTTGCCAACGCAGTCGCGCAAGCAATTTTCATTTCCTCGTTGATTGTGCGCGCCCTTACATCGAGCGCGCCGCGGAAAATGTAGGGAAAGCCCAGCACATTATTGACCTGATTTGGATAGTCTGATCGCCCGGTCGCCATAATGGCGTCCTTGCGGACTTTGCGCACGATTTCGGGGCGGATTTCCGGTTCCGGGTTGGCCATCGCAAAAATGATCGGATCCTTGGCCATGGATTTGACCATTTCCTCGTTAATTGCGCCGGCAACGGATAGCCCAAGAAAGCAGTCTGCACCCTTCATGGCCTCTGCTAGCGTCCGGGCTCTGGTCGGTGCTGCATGGGCAGCTTTCCATTGATTCATACCGTCTTCGCGGCCCTGATAGATCGGGCCTTTGGAATCGCACAGAATGCAGTTTTTGGCATTCACGCCCATGGCTTTCAGAAGTTCGAGCACGGCAATGCCGGCTGCGCCCGCGCCGTTGACGACGACTTTCAGTCTGGAGATGTCGCGTTTGGTGATTTCGCAGGCATTGATGATGCCGGCTGCCGCAATAATGGCAGTCCCGTGCTGGTCGTCATGGAAGACGGGAACGTCCAGCCGTTCGCGAAGTTTCTGCTCGATGATGAAGCATTCCGGTCCTTTGATATCTTCCAGATTGATCCCGCCAAATGTTTCACCGAAACGCGCGACGCATTCGACGAATTGATCCGGATCGGTTTCATCAACCTCGATATCCATGCCATCGATATCGGAAAACCGTTTGAACAGAACCGCCTTGCCTTCCATGACCGGTTTTGATGCCAAAGGGCCCAGATTTCCCAATCCCAGAATGGCAGTGCCATTGGATATGATTGCAACCAGGTTTCCCTTCGACGTGTATTCGTAAGCCTTGTCAGGGTCGGCTGCGATGGCTTTGACAGGCGCGGCGACGCCCGGCGAATAGGCCAGCGACAAATCACGCTGGGTGGCCATGGGTTTGGTTGGCTGCAATGCCAGTTTTCCGGGAGTCGGCTGGCTATGAAATCTCAGCGCATCTTCATCGGCCACGGGGCTGGTGCGATCAGACATGTCGGGTTTCCTGAACGGGTAGCGGGAATAGCTGCATCAAGCCTAACGTTGCTCGCGGATGACGCAAGCGCCAAGGCCGCTTGCAGCGACGACGATTCCCGGTCAATTTCCCCGTCCTCATGATCCAGCCAAGCC
Organism: Hyphobacterium sp.; assembly: GCA_021604625.1. Classification (GTDB taxonomy): domain Bacteria; phylum Pseudomonadota; class Alphaproteobacteria; order Caulobacterales; family Maricaulaceae; genus Hyphobacterium. Next base: position 17,152 of record BQJI01000004.1, read on the forward strand.
TCTCCGACAGACAGTTTCCAAGCGCCGAGGGCGCAACGCCGATGATGGCGCAATTCCTCGCCCTGCGTGAAGAAACCCCAGACGATGCCTTGTTGTTCTACCGTATGGGGGATTTCTATGAGCTGTTTTTTGATGACGCCAAGCGCGCCGCCGAGGCTCTGGATATTGCCCTCACGCAGCGGGGACAACATCAGGGTGAGCCCATTCCCATGTGCGGCGTGCCGGCGGCCACTGCCGAGGCCTATCTGGCACGCCTGATCAAAGCGGGCTTTCGCGTCGCCGTCGGCGAGCAGATGGAAGACCCGGCTTCGGCGAAAGCCCGGGGTGCGAAAACGGTTGCGCGCGGATTGGCCCGCATTGTCACGCCCGGCACACTCACCGAAGATTCGCTTCTGGATGCCCGTACAGCGAACCGTATTGCGGCCTGGGCCACTACACCCGCAGGCGATGCGGCTTTGGCCTGGGCCGATGTATCAACCGGAGAATTTGCGGTTTGTGTATTGTCTGAAAGCCAGACCAGCGCCGAGATCGCCGCGCTCAATCCAGCGGAATTATTGGTGTTGGAAGAGCGTTATCTGGACGCAGGGCATTTTGTTTCGTCTGACCGGATTACGCCATTACCGCGAACCAAATACGACAAAAAATCTGCAATGCGAAGGCTGAAGGAGCGATTTTCGGTTGATTCTCTGGAGGCGTTTGGCGTGTTTTCTGGCGCAGAGATTTCAGCGTTAGGCGCGTTGCTGGGCTATCTGGAATTGGCGCAAGCAGGAAGCCCGGCGAAACTGTCTGCTCCGAAACAAATCAAGCCCGGCGGTGCTTTGCTGATTGACCCCGCAACGCGCGCCAGCCTTGAAATTGACCGGACGCTGGCTGGGCAACGGCAAGGGTCGTTGCTTGAGGCAATCGACCTTACAGCTACAGCGCCCGGCGCAAGACTGCTTTCTGCAAGGCTCAACCGTCCGTCAACAATCGCATCTGACATCAACCAGCGACTCGACCTTCTCACTCATTTCACGGAATCGCCGACTGCAGGGAAGGTTCGCGAACGCCTCAAAGCGGCCGGTGACCCCGAGCGAGCGCTTTCACGCCTTGTTTTGTCTCGTGGCGGACCGCGCGATCTGGCTGCTTTGCGTCAATCGCTGAATGAAGCCCAGGTGCTGTCCGCCATTCTTGCGCCGGCACCCGGTGTGGAAATGCCGGAGCGATTGCGCAGTCTGATTGCCGAGCTGGATGTCAGTCAATTTGCCGACCTTCAAACCCTGATGTCGGATCTGACGCGCGCACTGGTCGAATCGCCCGGACTGTTTGCGCGAGACGGAGGCTTTATCGCACCGGGCTGGATTGCGCCGCTGGATGAAGCACGAACCCTGCGCGATGATTCCAGAAAACTGATTGCCGAGTTGCAAAAAACCTATGCCGATAAATCTGGCGTCACCAACCTGAAAATCAAGCATAATAATGTCTTGGGCTATTTCATCGAGGTCAGTGCCAAACAGGCCGACGCTCTGATGGAGCGCGGCGATTTCATTCATCGCCAGACCATGGCGAATGCGGTGCGCTTCACCACGACGGAACTGGCTGACATTGAATCAAAAATCGCAGGTGCCGCCGACAGGGCGCTGGCGCTGGAGCTGGAAGCGTTTGCAGGATTCAGAGAGCGTGTTGAGCACAATGCCGAGATTATTCGCCGTCTTGCACGCGCACTTGCGGAAATTGATGTCGCGACCGCCAATGCCGAGCTGGCGCGCCGGCAAAACTGGGTGCGGCCGGAACTTACGAACGATGCGGCCTTCAGCATAAAGAGTGGACGACACCCGGTTGTCGAGGCTGCATTGAAACGCGGCGGAGAGGCCGGGTTCACACCAAATGATTGCCAGATGGCGGGCGATGGAAAGACCGCGTCCCGTCTGTTGCTGGTCACCGGACCTAACATGGCCGGTAAGTCGACCTATCTCCGGCAGAATGCGTTGATGATCATACTGGCGCAGTCGGGGCTTTATGTTCCGGCTGCTTCGGCGCGCATCGGCATTGCGGATCGTCTTTTTTCCCGCGTGGGTGCGGCAGATGACCTGGCGCGCGGGCGCTCGACCTTTATGAATGAAATGGTGGAGACGGCGGCTATTCTCAATCAGGCGACCGTCAACAGCTTTGTTATTCTCGATGAAGTCGGACGTGGAACGTCGACATTCGACGGGCTGTCTATCGCCTGGGCTGCCGCTGAACATCTTCATGAGATCAATGCCTGCCGCGCGCTATTTGCGACGCATTACCATGAAATGACGCGGTTGGCGGAAGAGCTTTCCGCTGCTGGAAATCTCAGCCTCAAGGCGAGAGAATGGAAAGGGGAGCTGGTCTTCCTGCATCAGGTCGGAGAAGGCCCTGCCGACAAATCCTACGGCATTGAGGTTGCGAGACGAGCGGGCGTACCCAATGCAGCGATTGTCCGCGCAAAAACCATACTTGCACGACTGGAAAGCGAAGATGCACCGTCATCTGCCCTCGCGGAATTACCGCTGTTTTCCGCAATTCCGGTTACCGAGCCCGGCAAGCCGTCTCGCGCAATTGAACGGCTCAGGCATATGGATCCGGACAATCTAAGTCCGAAAGAAGCGCTGGAGTGTTTGTACGCGCTCAAACTTTTGGCGGACGAAGACAGTGAGTGACGCTGAAAGCGGCGCGCGCTAATGTCATCGAAATGCTGAACTCGGCTCTTCCCGCGTCCCTCGACGGACTAAAGTTACGCGCACAAATGGCGGAGGCTCTGGGTGAGGGTGGCTGGCAGGATTCGTCCCGCCGATTGGCCGCCATTTCCAAAATCAAGGCTTCGATTGAAGCCGGTCGCACTGCTGCATTCCAGAAACTGGATGGCGCAAGTGGCGGATTGGAGGCTGCGCGCTTTCTATCAGGCGTCATGAATGGTGTTCTGGTGGCGGTTTATGATTCTCTTGCCAGTGATGCCGGCGCGGCAGCGGATGGCATTTCATTGCTGGCAATCGGGGGCTTTGGCGCCGGCGAGTTGGCGCCCAGCTCCGACATCGACATTCTGTTTTTGAAACCCGATCAGGCAAGCGACCCTCAAACCGCATTTCTTGAACAGGTGATTTATGTTTTGTGGGATTCAGGCCTGGATATTGGTGGTGGTGCCGTCCGAACTATCAATGAAACACTTGAGATCGCTCAGGTAAATGTAGGTGAACGGACCTCGCTATTGTCGCTGCGGCATCTGGCAGGCGATCCCGGCCCCAGCGAGCGTCTCCGACAGGCTTTGCGGGATGAAGCGGATTCCACGGGCGAGTCTTTCGTCGAGGCCAAGCTCGCCGAACGCGATAATCGTATCTCGAAAACGGGCAAGTCCCGGTATACGGTTGAGCCAAATCTTAAAGAGTCGAAAGGCGGCTTGCGCGACCTGCAACTCCTGCGCTGGCTGGCGCAATTTCTCTATGGTGCAGACGCTTTCGAGCGCTGGGTGTCCTCCGGACTTCTGACCGTATCCGACGTCGAGAAATACCTGCATGCGTGGGATTTTTTCTGGACCATAAGGTTTCACATCCACGATATTGTGGATGGCAAGGACGACCGCCTCACTTTTGATATTCAGCCCGAGATTGCGGCGCGCATGGGATTTGATGATGCTCAGGCCGAGAGTGCCGTCGAGCGGTTCATGCGCCGTTATTTTCTGACGGCCATGGATGTCGGCGGATTGACCCGGTTGGTCTGTGCGAAACTGGAATCGGACCACCGGAAGTCACGACCACGTGGCCTTGCGCGGTTTCTTCCAGAACAGGACGCACTCGGTGAACCGGTGGATCCGGCATTCAAACTTATTGATGGGCGTCTCGATTTCGTCGATCCAGCGAGCGTTGACACGGACCCGGTATTGCTGATGCGTCTGTTCTGGGCGGCGTCGGCCATGGGCACGGATTTACACCCCGATGCCATTGCGGTGATCGGGCAGAATATCCGGCGGATTGATGACGAATTCAGAACTGATCCGCGTGCTGTGAGGGTGTTCTTTTCGATTTTGCTGGATTCGGCTGCACCGCATCTTGTTTTGCGTCTTATGACAGAATCGGGATTACTGGGACAGTTCGTGCCCGAATTCGGGGCTATAGTCGCGCGTACGCAATTCAACATGTATCATCGCTATACGGTCGATGAACACACCTTGCACCTCATTGGATTGCTGCGAGAAATTGAAACCGGCGATCTTGTTGACGACCACCCTATCGCATCGCGCATTGTTCACGATATCAAGAACCGGCGCGCGCTACACCTTGCGGCCCTGCTGCACGACACCGGTAAGGGGCGCGGCGATCAATGCGTAGAAGGTGCGCTTCAGGCGAGATCAGCCTGTTCTCGGCTCGGATTACCTAAAGCCGAGATCGAGTTGATTGCCTGGTTGGTACGATCGCACCTTTTGATGAGTGATACCGCACAGCGTCGGGACATTGGCGATCCCAGAACTGTGATCGAATTTGCGCGCGAGGTGGGGTCGGTCGAGCGATTGAATTTGCTCACATTGCTCACCGTCATAGACATTCGAGCGGTCGGCCCAGGCATCTGGAATGGTTGGAAAGGTCAGCTCCTCAGGGATTTGTATGCCGCGACACGAAATGTGCTGGATGACAATTCATCGGGCGATGGCGACGCTGAAATCCGTAATTTGCTGCGCGGGCAAGCGAATGAAGCCCGCGCTGCATTTAATCAAAAATTACAGCGGGTTGACGCCGAGTTTGGGCAAGCATGGACAGCAGAGCTGGATGATTCCTACTGGCTATCATTCTCGGAGTCTGACCGTTTACGGCATGCGGCCTTTGTCCGGGCCGCGCGAGATCGCGGAGATCTTGTCGCCGCTGCCGCCCGAATCGATAAACGCCGGGCCGCCACCGAGGTCATGCTGATCGCGCCCGACCGCAACAGATTGTTTGCTGACATTGTTGGCGTATTGGCGAGTTTGGGGGCCAATGTGGTCGGCGCACAGGTTTCAACCACCGCCTCGGGTGACGCCTTTGATGTGTTCTATGTGCAGGACGCATCCGGTCAGCCTTATGGTTTTGATCGGGAGCGCGCGCGTGATGTTCTGGCCGAACGTGTTCGCCGTGCGGCATCAGGTACAAAATCCCGCAATACGTCTCGCCCCGCCCGACGACTGACGCGAAGAGCGGCCGCGTTCACCGTCATCCCGGCTGTCTCTGTCGATCAGACGGCGGCCGAAACGGCGACGTTGATTGAAGCTTCCGGGCGTGACCGGCCGGGATTGCTGGCGGATTTGTCGACGGTGCTGGCCGAAGCGGGGCTGGAATTACAATCGGCACGTATTGATGGCTATGGCGAACGGGCGACAGATGTTTTCTACGTTCTTAAAAATGGCAAAAAACTGACAGATGAAGCTGATATTGCAGCCGTCAAATCAGCTTTGCTTGCCGTTCTGGCCGAAGAAGAGGCCCGCATAGAAGAGAATGCCAGAACGAGAGGGTTGGCGCGCGCTCGTGCCAGTGCCGGTCGTTGATATGAAGCTTCTGCGATCGACTTTCGTCATTGGCGGTTTTACCGCGGTCAGCCGGGTGCTGGGATTTGTGCGTGAAATGCTGCTGGCAGCAGCGCTTGGGGCGGGCCCTGTTGCCGAAGCTTTTGTCGTTGCTTTCAGGTTTCCAAATCTGTTCCGGCGGTTTTTCGCAGAAGGGGCGTTCAATTCTGCTTATATCCCGCTTTATTCGCGGGCCCTGGAAGGCGATGGCGAAAACGAAGCCCGGGAATTTGCGCGGGATACATTGTCTGTCCTGATCGTGGTGCTCGCCGGGTTGACGGTGTTGGCGCAGATTTTCATGCCGATGATCATCCGTCTGATCGCGCCCGGATTTGTTGATGATCCCGGATTGTTCGGCATGGCGGTGTTGTTTACCCAGATTACCATGCCTTACCTGCTTCTGGTTTCGCTGACTGCGATGATGGGCGGGACCCTCAATGCCCATGACCGGTTTGCCGTCTCCGCTGCTGCGCCAATTCTGCTCAATATCGTTATGATCAGTGTTCTATTGCTGGCACCGCCGGGCGCTGAAACCACGGGTCTGTGGATCACCATTGCCGTGCCGGTGTCGGGAGTGTTGCAAGCTGCGATGCTGTTTTGGGGATGTCGGCGATCCGGCATTCGCCTAGGGCTGCGACTACCGCGCCTGACCCCGAAAGTCCGGCGGCTGATTGCGCTCGGTGTGCCGGGGGCCATCGCCGGAGGCGTTACCCAGATCAATATTGTGATCAGCCAGATGATCGCCACTTTGCAGGATGGCGCAGTGGCGCTGCTCTATTATGCAGATCGACTGTATCAATTACCGCTGGGCGTGATTGGCATTGCCATGGGCGTTGCACTGCTGCCGGCCCTGTCAAAGCGATTGCGGGCTGGCGATTCCGATGGTGCAGACAGCACGATGAACCGGGCGATCGAGATTTCGATGGCGCTGACACTGCCCGCGACCGCCGCGTTGATCGCCATGCCGGGCCTGTTGGTGGAAGGTCTGTTCCAGCGAGGTGCTTTTACAGCGGAAAATGCTGAAGCGACACGACTGGCGGTACAGGCTTTCGCTGTCGGATTACCGGCCTTCGTATTGATCAAGGTTTTTTCGCCGGGATTTTTTGCCCGCGAAGATACGGCAACACCGATGAAATTTGCAGCGGTTTCAATGATATTGAACATCGCCATTGGCGCGGCAGCTTTTTTCTGCGTTCGGGACTTTGCGCCGGACCGCGGTCACGTTGCACTGGCCGCCGCAACTTCATTTGCGGGCTGGGTCAATGCGATATTGTTGGCTGTTTTCCTGAAACGGCGCGGCGGATTGAATCTGGACAAGCGTCTGATGCGCGCCTTGCCGCGGCTGGCTCTGGCAACCGCACTGGCCGGCGGTGGCATGGCCGTCATTGCAAATTATTCTAGCGAACTGACGTCATGGGCGTTCGAATCGCGCCTGGTCACCGCCATTCTGGCGTCTATGGCAGGGCTGACGCTCTATGCCTTGCTGGCCCTGATAACCGGCGGCGTGCGGATTTCAGAGTTGCGTCTTGCTTTCACGCGTGGCTAAACGCCATTCTTTCCCTGCCTGAAGCCATTGAGTGACGCCATGACCGACGCCCCGACCTATTCCGGCCCCGAACGTATCCTGTCCGGCATGCAGCCGACCGGAAATCTCCATCTGGGAAACTATCTGGGCGCATTGGTAAATTGGGTGAAACTGCAGGACCGCGGCGCCGAGTGCTTTTATTGTGCCGTCGATATGCATGCCATCACAATGCCGAACGATCCCGGAGCTCTGCCCGGCGCGGTGCGGTCTGTCGCTGCTGCTTATATGGCGGGGGGGGTGGACCCGAAGCGGTCGTCGATTTTTGCGCAAAGCGCCGTGCCGGCTCATGCGGAGCTGGCGTGGATATTACAATGCGTTGCCCGGCTTGGCTGGATGGAGCGCATGACCCAGTTCAAGGACAAGACGGGCTCTGACCGCGAACGCGCCAGTGTCGGCATCTTCACCTATCCGGTTTTGATGGCGGCGGATATTCTTGTGTACAAGGCCACCCATGTGCCGGTGGGCCAGGACCAGAAACAACATCTTGAACTTACACGCGATATCGCAGCGCGTTTCATGCGCGATTATGATTGTGCCGGTTTCTGGCCCATGCCGGACCCGATTATTGAAGGCGCGGGGACACGGATCATGTCGCTGAAAGACGGATCGAAAAAAATGTCGAAATCCGATCCTTCAGATTTGTCGCGCATCAACCTGACCGATGATGCCGACACAATTGTGCGCAAGATCAAGAAGGCGAAAACTGACCCTGAACCGCTGCCAGACAGTGTTGAGGGCCTTAAAGGGCGTCCAGAGGCGGACAATCTGGTGGGTATTTTTGCCGCGCTGAATGGAGCGACCAAAGAAGCCGTTATCGCAGAATTTGGCGGGCAGGGTTTTGGCGCTTTCAAGCCTGCTCTGGCCGATCTGGCCGTCGCCAAGCTGGCGCCGGTCGTCGATGAGTATAATCGCTTGATGGGTGATCCGACGGATATTGATCGCATTTTGCAGGCTGGTGCCGAACGGGCCCGCGAGGTCGCAGCGCCGGTGCTGGCCGAAGCGAAGCGAATGGCCGGTTTCTGGGGTTAAATCGTCACATGGCCATTGCCAGCTTTCACGCCTAGCAAGGATGAAACACGGAGATGATGCCATGCGTCCAGTATTTGTAGCCCTTCTTGGATTGGCCCTGATCGCTTGTGGTGGGCCCGAAGCCGACACCGACTCCGGAATGGCGGATCACACTGTCGATAATAACATGCCCGAGGTCGGGTTCGGGCTGGACCCGCAAGGTCCCGTCGAGACTCAACACACTGCGATTGATGTCCGCGCGAGCTGGATGCGACCGCATCCGGGCGGGCGTGATGTGACGGCGGCCTATATCGTGGTCAATCTGAGTGAAGGCAGTGAAGATTTACTCACCGGGGTCAGCATGGACGGTGCCGACCGGGTCGAGCTGCACGGCCATCTGATTGGCGAGGGCGGCGTTATGCAGATGCGCGCGATTGGACCTCAGCGCGTTACCAATGCAGGACCGCTCGTGTTTACGCCGGGCGCGCGGCATTTAATGGTGTTCGGTTTGCCCAATGTCGTTGAAGGCGATGTTGTGAACGGTGTGCTGGAATTTCAGAATGCGGGTGAGGTGCCGGTATCATTCGAGGTCCGGTCCATGCCACCGGGGCAAATGACGGATTACTGAGGCCGGGCCGTATAGCGCGCCGGATCGTAGGGTTTCGGCGCGCGGGGCCTGAACATCCAGGCCAGATAAAGCCCGATAATCATGCCGGGAATGCCGCCCAATCCGATCAGATTGTCGTTTCCCAGCATATAGTAAGTGAAACCTGCGCCGAGGCTGAATATCAAAATTCCCAGACCTGCCAGAACGAAACCGACCCAAAGCGGATGGCCCTCGATAAAGTCGATCTGCGTGGACCGCGCCTGAAGCTTGCGGTGTAGTGCTGCATTGAAATCGCGGAACATATCCGCGTGGTTCGCCCATTCGCCGACGCTTTTCCATCGGCGCGAACCAAAGATGATCTGAGTGCCGTCATTGGCGCTGATGCGGCAGACAATCTGGCTGTCGCGGCCGGCCATTTCTACGCCGAGCCGGACTTCCCGAATTTCGTCGAACGGAATCGCACGCCGTAATTTTCCATTCTCGGATACGGAAACCCGCTTTGATTCCAGTGCAATAATCTGTTCGTTAGATGCCGCACCGCGACGGTCGATATAGGTTTCTCCACTCATGGAGCGCATTCCTATCTGGACGAATGGCCCCTGTCAGGCCAATTCTATGCAGATGAGCGACAACAGACGCAAATTCCTGGTCGTGGCAGACCAGAGTGAGGAATGCCGCACGGCGCTGTATTTTGCCGCAAAACGAGCCGAAGCGACCGATTGCGGGCTTGTCATTCTGGCGGTGATTGAACCGTCTACCTTTGATCACTGGATCGGCGTTTCGGAAACCATGCGGCGCGAAGCTGAAGCAGAAGCGGCAGAATTGCTGGATTCACTGGCCGAAGATGCAGAGGCGGTTCGTGCTGAACGTCCGGAACTCATTTTGCGCGAAGATGAAAAACGCGATGCATTGGCGAAACTGATTGAAGATGATGCGGCGATTTCCATTCTGGTGCTGGGTGCCTCGGAATCCGGAGAGGGCCCTGGTCCGTTGGTTGCGGCGTTGGCCAGAGGCCGCGCCATCACCGGAAGTCGTCCGATCCCGGTTACAGTGGTGCCCGGAGGGCTTTCGCGCGAAGCCATAGATGATCTGACATAAGCGCGGGTTGAAGATTGCCTGAGAAAGCGCCATGTGAAGGCTCAAGCGACAGATCGGTTTCCCATGTTCATCCAGACTGAAGACACACCCAATCCGAATACGATGAAATTTCTTCCAGGCCGGGACATCGCGCCTGACACGCCGCGGGAATTCGCGACGCCTGAAGATGCACAAGCTTCTTTGCTCGCACGTGAATTGTTCGCGGTAGATGGCGTAACCGGTGTTTTTTGCGGTGCCGACTACGTTTCCGTCTCCAAGGATGAGACGCTGGGTTGGCCACATATCAAGCCCGCCATTCTGGGCACGATCATGGATGTGCTGCAATCGGGTCAGGCGCTGTTCGGTGACGCGGATGGTGAAACCGATTACGAGCCGGACAGTGCTGCGGCGAAAGAAATCAAGGAAATCATCGATACGCGCGTGCGCCCCGCGGTAGCGCGCGATGGCGGTGATATCATCTTCAAGGGCTTCGATGAGCAAACCGGAATTGTTGCGCTGGTGATGCGTGGCGCCTGTGCCGGCTGCCCGTCGTCAACGATGACGTTGAAGTCCGGAATCGAAAATCTTCTCAAACACTATGTTCCGGAAGTCCGTGAAGTCGTCGCGGTCGGCTAGGGAATATCGTTCCTGCTACCGCCACTTTCAATCGACGAAGTGCGTGCAATCCTTTAATTCAGTGTCATGAATCTGCTTGTCATTGATACCACAGGCCCGGCCTGTTCGGTGGCGCTTCGCTGTCCTGACCGAGCCGACCTGATCGTGTCGGAGCAAATGGCACGTGGTCAGGCCGAACGGCTTGCGCCGATGACACAGGAAATTCTGGCATCAGCCGGTTTACGACCGCCGGACATCGACAGGGTTGGCGTGACGACGGGGCCGGGCAGTTTTGCAGGAACGCGGGTCGGGGTTGCTTTTGCGCGCGGTCTGGCACTGGCGACCGGCGCTGAATGTGTCGGCGTTTCCTGTTTGCAATGGTGGGCGAGTGGCGTTGATCCAGCGATCAACCATCCGGTAATTGCTGTCCATGATGCCCGCAGGGGCGAGCTGGTCATCCAAAGTTTTACCAGCGGCAAGGCGCTGGACGCCCCGCTGACGCTGTCGATCGATGCAGCGCAGGCGTTGCTGTTGGAACAGCTAGAGTCAGGAGCTCCTGTGGAGGCTTTGAACCTCATCGGTTCGGGCGCCCGGTTCATTTTTCCGGCCGAGGAAGGCGCGCCTGTTGATTTCAACCCGGAACTGGTCGACTTGCTCGACCTGGTTTCGAATCTGACGCCGCCTTTTAATTCGCCGCGACCTTTCTATGCACGCCCGCCAGATGCCAAGCTTCCCGGCGGTGTTTCCGCGTGATTATTCATCACGTTGAGAAACCGGGATGCGGGACGCTGGCCCAATTGCACGCCGACTGTTTTCCTCGCGGGTGGTCAGCACTGGAGCTGGCGGAACTTCTGGCCGAACCGGGCATGATTTCGCTTTCAGAAGGCAGGCCAAAGGCCCGGGGATTTATTCTGTGCCGGGTGGTTCTGGATGAGGCCGAAATTCTCACTCTTGCGGTCGCACGAGAATGTCGCGGCCTGGGCATTGGCCACGCCCTGCTCGATCAAGCTGTGTCGCGGGCAGAACTGGCGGGCGCAAAGTCTGTTTTTCTGGAAGTCTCCACGCGCAATGAGGCCGCTATCACCCTCTACACCAAGTGTGGCTTTGTGCGAGGAGGCCTTCGGCGCGACTACTACGCAGATGGATCCGATGCGTTGGTGATGGAAAAGACACTCCGTGAATAGACGTATGCGGCAGTCCGTCCTATGTCTGCGGGTGAGGTCTTACTGGGGAAGTTGAATGCCGGACAAGATTGAAAAACTTTGCATCGATAAAGGCCTGCGCATGACAGATCAGCGCCGCGTCATCGCGCGCATTCTGTCGGAGGCCGAAGATCACCCTGATGCGGAGGAATTGCACCGGCGAGCATCATCAGAGGATGACCGGATCTCGCTGGCGACCGTGTACCGTACCGTCCGGCTGTTCGAAGAGGCGGGTATTATTGAACGGCATGATTTCCGTGATGGCCGTGCGAGATATGAAGAAGCCAGCGATGATCACCATGACCATTTGATTGATTTGCGCTCGGGTGAAGTCATTGAATTTGTCAATGAAGAGATCGAAAGACTGCAAGAGGCTGTCGCTCGCAAGCTTGGCTATCGCCTGGTTGATCACCGGCTGGAGCTTTATGCGGTTCCGCTTGACACAGACGATCGCACGTAAAGCGCGCGGCTTTTGTTGATCTCACGCACGCCCGGTCGGAATGCCCTGGCCTTCATTTTTGTCACGGTTCTGGTCGATATGATCGGGCTGGGAATTATCATTCCCGTTCTTCCTGACCTGATTATGGACCTGACCGGCCTTGCTCTGCCTCAAGCGGCCTTGTGGGGCGGCGCATTGGCGATGCTGTACGCCTTCATGCAATTTGTCTGCGCCCCGATTGTCGGCAATCTGTCAGACCGGTTCGGTCGACGTCCGGTGCTGCTTTTTGCGCTGGCCGGGTTCTCTCTGGATTATCTGATCATGGGGCTCGCCCCCTATCTGTGGGTGTTGTTCATTGGGCGTATTCTGTCCGGCGTGTTTGGCGCGACCTACACAACGGCGAGCGCCTTCATTGCGGATATTTCACCACCGGACAAAAGGGGCGCGAATTTCGGGCTGATTGGTGCGGCTTTCGGGCTCGGTTTCATTATCGGGCCGGTTATTGGTGGATTGCTGGGTGAGCTCGATCATCGGTTGCCGTTTTTTGCGGCAGCGACGCTTGGTTTTGCCAACCTTGTCTACGGCGCCATCGTGCTCCCCGAGACACTGTCAGATGAAAACCGGCGACCGTTTCGTCTGTTCAATTCAAATCCTTTCGGTGCGCTGTTTCAATTGCGGCAGTTTCCGATCGTGTTCGGCTTGCTGGGTGCATTGGCGCTTTTTCATCTTGGCCACACCTCATTACCTGCCGTGTGGGCTTATTTTGGTATCGAGCAATATGGCTGGTCGAAACTCGAAATTGGCATTTCATTGGGTGTTGTCGGTCTGGCTTCGGCCTTTGTTCAGGGTTTCCTGGCGCGAAAAGCGATTCCGGCGCTGGGGGCAAAACGCGCGGCGCTCATCGGATTTTCCATCGCCGCTGCGGCCTATTGGGGATATGCGCTGGCTCCGAATTCAACCGTTCTCTACGTCGTCATTGTCCTCGGTGCGCTGGCGGGTATTGGCGGTCCGGCCCTGCAGGGTATCATGTCGAACCAGGTGCCAGGTAACATGCAGGGTGCGCTGTCCGGCGCGACCACCAGCCTTGCCTCGCTGATGACGGTGGTGGGCCCGGGTTTGATGACGTATATCTTTTATTCGTTTTCCAATCAGGACGCTGCTGTCTATTTCCCAGGTGCGCCATTCGCGCTGGCAGGCGTTCTGACCGTTCTTGCTGTTATCGTAATTGCCCGCGTTATCGGTCAAAAAAAGGTTATGGCCTAGGCGGGGCTTGCGATTTCACCCGCTTTCAATCATAACCCGCGCCTCTTTGAAATAGACGGGTTGGACATGGCGCCGCAGCGCAAGAAGCTTTTTATCAAAACCTATGGCTGTCAGATGAATGTCTATGACAGCGAGCGCATGCGTGATGTGCTCGCGCCGCTGGGGTACGAGCCGATCGACGCGCCGGATGATGCAGACCTTGTCATTCTGAACACCTGCCATATTCGCGAGAAAGCTGCGGAAAAAGTCTATTCCGAACTTGGCCGCTTGCGTCCGCACAAGGACGCAAAAGCCGACAGCAATCGTCCGATGACCATCGCTGTGGCCGGTTGTGTCGGGCAGGCTGAAGGCGCCGAGATTATGAAACGCGCGCCGGTTGTTGACCTGGTGGTCGGGCCACAAACCTATCACAAATTGCCGGAACTCATCGCCCAGACCCATCGGGCCCGCGGCGAACGACTGGAAACGGAATTCGAACCGGTGGCAAAATTTGATGCGCTGGCCGGGGATCGTGCGGTTGAAGGCCATTCCGCCTTCCTCACCGTACAGGAAGGTTGCGATAAATTCTGCACTTTCTGTGTGGTGCCCTATACGAGGGGAGCAGAATGGTCTCGACCGGTTGACCAGATCGTCGCGGAAGCACGAATTCTTGCCTCCAAAGGTGTTCGCGAAATCACGCTTCTGGGGCAAAACGTCAATGCCTATCACGGCGAGGCTCCGGCGGGTCGTGAGGCCGATGGCGCTTGGGGGCTGGGGCGATTGCTTCGGCATCTGGCGTTGATCGGCGGGTTGGATCGCATCCGATATACGACGTCTCATCCGCGCGATATGGATGACGAGCTGATTGCGGCACATGGCGATCTGGAATGCCTGATGCCATATTTGCATTTACCGGTGCAATCGGGGTCCGACAAAATTCTGAAGGCCATGAACCGCCAGCACAGTTTCGAGGAATATGCGCGCGTGATCGAGAAAGTTCGTTCCGTGCGTCCTGATATCGCCATTTCCGGCGACTTCATTGTCGGTTTTCCCGGCGAAACCGATGTGGATTTCGAAGCGACACTTCAAGGCGTGCGCGAGATAAATTACGCGTCTGCTTTCTCCTTTAAATATTCCCGGCGGCCGGGCACGCCCGGAGCGGCCATGCCGCTCCAGATCGATGAGGCGGTTGCATCTGAACGTCTTCAGACCTTGCAATCCCTGCTGGTCGAGCAGCAAACCGGTTTCAATCGGACGCAGATTGGAAAGCGTTTGCCTGTTTTATTCGAGAAGGCGGGCCGCATTGACGGGCAACTCCATGGCCGGTCACCCTATTTGCAATCGCTGCATTGTGATGCGCCGAGCCACCTCGTCGGACAGATCGCTGACGTTGTCATCACCGATGCAACGCGGAATTCCCTCACCGGCCGGCTGGTCGAAAAGGCAGATGCGGCTTGAGCTCGTCCCGCACATCCAAACCCCGGTCCCGCGCAAGCAAGCCAAGAAAAGATCCGGTTGAGACGTTGCATTTTGATGACAGCGACCGTGTCCGACTGCTCGCCGGAGTCGGCGACCGCCATCTGATCCTGATCGAGGATGAGCTGGGCGTCCGGCTTTCCGCGCCCGGCGGTGGCCAGATCCAGATTTCCGGGGCCGACCCCAAAACCCGGCTTGATGCAAAGCGGGTCGTCAATCGACTCTATTCGCGCCTCGAACAGCAGATGACGTGTGATGAATCCGATATCAGATCGGTTCTGCATCTGGACGATGCGCAGGCCAAAGCGGTCGATTCCTCCGTTATCCGCGTCCCGCGCGGGGCCAGCTTCATGGCGCGTACACCGCGCCAGGGCGAGTATATCCGTGCGTTGAACGATCCCGGCGAAACCGATTTGATATTCGGAGTTGGTCCCGCTGGAACCGGAAAGACGCTATTGGCCGTCGCCTATGGCGCAGCACAACTGGCGCTGAAAGCGGTGGACCGTCTGATTATCACACGCCCTGCCGTCGAGGCCGGCGAGAAGTTGGGCTTTCTTCCGGGCGATTTGGCTGAGAAAGTAGATCCCTATCTCTTGCCAGTCTGGGATGCGCTGACAGATGCGCTGGGTCGTACGCAGATGGAAAAGCTGCGCGAAGACAAGCGCATCGAGGTCGCACCACTCGCTTTTATGCGCGGGCGAACGCTGAATCGCGCCATCGTTATTGTCGACGAAGCGCAGAACGCGACGCGTGCCCAGATGCGCATGGTGCTTACGCGGCTCGGCGAAGGTTCGCGGATGATCGTGACGGGCGATCCGACCCAGACAGATCTGGATCACCGCCAACCTTCCGGCTTGCCCGAAGCGCTTGAAATCCTGGATGGGGACAAGGCCGTGCGTATCATTCGTTTTGAGCGGCAGGACGTGGTTCGGCACAATCTTGTCGGCCGTATTGTCGAGGCCTATGAGCGCAGGGATTCGGCAAAGTAGATCAATGACCCTTTCCTTTGACCTGATCGCGGAGGCTGATGGCTGGCCCGAAGCGGATCAACTCTCTGACGTCATTGCCAAAACGCTGGACGCTCTCGCGTGCGAACAAAAACTGTCGGAGGGGCGCCGTATCTGTTTCCTGTTTACCGATGACATTGCGATGGCGGAGCTCAACGGCCTTCATCGTGGCAGGTCGCGCCCGACAAATGTCCTGTCATTTCCTGCGCACGAAAGCGCAGAGGATGAGTTGGGTGATATCGCATTTGGCCGGGAAACGGTTTTCAGGGAAGCGCACGAAAAGTCGATTTCTGTCATCGATCATGTTGCGCATCTGGTTGTGCATGGAGTCTTGCATTTGTTAGGCTATGATCACGAAACACAGTTGGAAGCGGAAACCATGGAAGCCATTGAGCGCGGAACGCTCTCTCGCATTGGCATTGCTGATCCCTATCTGGGGGAGCGGTGATGAGTGACACAGCAGACGGTCGAAGTTGGCGGGCTCGATTTGCGCGTTTACTTGGGCAATCGGGCCAGCGGTCTGCCGCACAGGATGATCACAACGGTTTTGCCGCCAACGTCAAACTCTTCGACCAAATGCAGGTCGAGGATGTCATGGTTCCACGCGCCGACATCGTTGGCATAGAAGTTGGAACGCCGCTTGGGGAATTGATCGGCGCTTTTTCCAATGCTGCACATTCACGATTGCCAATTTATCGCGATACGCTGGATGACCCGCTCGGCGTTGCGCACATTAAGGATGTCATGGCGCAACTGGTCCCGATCGTATCGGAGCCGGAAAACAGTTGGGCTGAAAAACGTATTCTGAGCGACATAAGGCGACCCTTGCTGTTTGCCCCGCCATCGATGCGGGCCATTGACCTCCTGCTCCGCATGCAGGCGCGCCGGATGCATCTGGCGCTCGTTGTTGACGAATATGGCGGCACGGACGGGCTCGTGACACTTGAAGACCTGCTTGAACCCATCGTGGGCGATATCGAAGATGAACACGATGAAGAGGTTGCGCCGGGCATCGTACCGAAAGGCAATGGTGTCTGGGTGGCAGATGCGCGCGCAGCTATCGAGGAATTGGAACGGATCATTGGCCGCGAGATCGTGGACCGCGAAACCGATGATGATGTCGATACGTTGGGAGGGCTTGTTTTCATGCTCGCAGGCCGGGTTCCCGAGCGCGGGGAGATTATTCCGCATCCCGGCGGGTTTGATTTTGAAGTCCTCGATGCTGACCCGCGTCGGATAAAGCGACTTCGGATCCGGAAACGTTCGAAAAATGCAGACGCGGCGTCGCGAGACCGGCAGCCAGTATGAGATTTGGCGAGAAGTTGAACCATTTCTCGACCCGGATGCGCCCGGATCGCATGCGCGATTATTTATTGGCGTTATCACCGCGCATGGCGTGGCTCATCCTTTTGGGGCTCGGCCTGTTTTCGGGCCTTTCGAACGCACCCATTCATTTCTTTCCGGCGCTGATCGTCGGATTGACCGGACTGATCTGGTTGCTTGATGCGAGTGTGGATGCCGAGAAGCCGATGCGATCGGCCTTCTGGCGAACTTTCCTGTTTGCCTGGGCCTATCTCGGGGTCGGTGTGTTCTGGGTTGCGTTCGCATTCTGGAATCGCGGGGGAGTGTTTGTTTTTTTCGGGCCGTTTGTGGCGCTGGGCGGCGGCGCATTTCTGGCTGTATTCTGGGGGGCGGCAGGCGCGATCTATGCGCGGCTCAAACTGCGAGGGCCCGTTCGTATTCTGGCGTTTGCAATTCTGATTCTGGCAGCCGAAGCGGCAAAGGGCCTCCCGTTCACGCAGTTTCCCTGGAATTTACCGGCCCATGTTTTTCCGGCGGGCGGAGCAGTGTCGCAATCGGCAGCTTGGTTTGGGGCCTGGGGATTGAGCTTTCTGGTGTTGGCAATTTTTTCCAGCCCTGCAGCGCTGGCCGGCCCGGGCACCGAACCCCAACGCCGATTGCCATTGCTGGCAAGTCTGTTGGTGCTGGCAGCGTTATTTGCGAGTGGCGCCCAACGCCTGTCGCAGACAGAAACCAGCTTCCATGACGATACCGTTATCCGCCTCGTGAGCGTCGATATCGATCAGCAAACCAAATGGGCGCCGGGAGGCGATGAGCTGGCGCGGTCGCGATATCTGGAGCTGACCGCATCGGAGGGCGTAGAGAACGTCACTCATGTCGTCTGGCCGGAGGGGGCGTTACCGCTTTTTCTGATTGAGGACAGTGAGGCAATATCGGCGCTGACCGAGATACTCACACAAGGCCAGACATTGCTGGCAGGAACGCCGCGGCGCGAGCTGATCGAGCGTAATCATTATCGCTATTATAATTCACTGGTCGCCATTGCCTTCACCGAAGCGCGGCCGCGTGTGCTTGGCCTTTACGACAAGGTTTATCTGGTGCCATTCGGTGAAGCGGTACCTTTCAGCAGCGTTCTGTCCTCACTGGGTATCCGGTCTTTGCAGGAGCTTGTCGCCGGCTATTCGCCGGGCGCAGAACTGGTGACGCTGGATAATACCGGTGCGCCGCCATTCTTGCCGTTGATTTGCTATGAGGTTGTATTCTCGGGGCTTCGCGCGAATAGTGAAACCCGCCCACAGTGGATTTTGAACATTTCCAACGATGCCTGGTTTCGCCCGACGGCCGGTCCGGTTCAGCATCTGAATATTGCGCGATACCGTGCCATTGAAACCGGCCTGCCAGTCATCCGATCAGCCTCCCGTGGATATTCGGGAGTCATTGATTCTTACGGAAGAATGCCCGTGAGCGTGGACCGGCGATATGAGGGTATTACCGATGTTCGCCTTCCATTATCGGGTCCGGTAACTCTCTATACGATTACTTCCGGTTTATTTTTCTGGCTGACTTATATCTTAAGTATATGTCTAGTTGCTGTCATTGTAATGAACAGTCGAGTTCGGAAGTAAGAAATCCCACTAAGCTCTGCTATTAAGCCTAGTATTACATATAATTTAAGTTACTTGATAATGTCAGGGACCTGTTACACACTAATCATATTCGGGGGATGTATATGAAACGAAACCCGCGTGAAGCGAACCAGATCGATGCCCATGTAGGCTCGCGCGTTCGACTGCGACGACAATTGCTCAAAATGAGCCAGGAAAAGCTCGGTGACGAGCTCGGGGTGACATTTCAACAAGTTCAGAAATATGAACGCGGTGCCAACCGGATCGGCGCCAGCCGACTCTACAGCCTTGCCAATGTTCTTGATGTTCCCGTCAATTTCTTTTTTGACGGATTGACAGGCATTGCCGCGGGCGGCGTGGCAGAATCTGACCAGAGCCCCATCGTCTATGATTTTATTCAGAGCTCGGACGGCGTTGCGCTTGCGGAAGCCTTTTCCCGCATCAAAACGCCGAAAGTGCGTCGCCGGGTGCTGGAACTCGTTCGATCCCTGGCGGATGAAGATGAGGCCGGAAGCGGCGATAACTGACTTTTCTGCATCGAATTGCTGTCATTTGGTTGCATGCCGGGCTTTAAGCGCGTAATCGGCAGATCATATAAAGATGTCTTTATATGAAAGGTGACGCCTTGTGAGCCGGAATTCTTTTATTTTTACGTCGGAGAGCGTGTCCGAAGGGCATCCCGACAAGGTTTGCGACCGGATCTCGGACGCCGTGGTTGATTTGTTTCTGGGCCGTGATCCGGAAGCGCGGGTTGCCTGCGAAACGCTGACGACAACCAACCGGATTGTTCTGGCGGGTGAAGTGCGCTCCGCAAACGCGGTGCACCACGATGAAATCGAGGGTGTGGCGCGCGCGGCCGTTCGCGATATCGGCTATGAGCAGTCCGGATTTCATTGGCGGCACGCCGAATTTCAGAATTATCTTCACGAACAGTCATCTGACATTGCCATGGGCGTTGATGCGTCGGGCAATAAGGATGAGGGCGCTGGCGATCAAGGCATCATGTTCGGATATGCCACGGATGAAACACCGGCATTGATGCCGGCGCCGATTCTTTACTCGCACCAGATACTCAAGGAAATGGCGCGCCAACGGAAAAGTGGTGAACGGCCCGAGTTCGAGCCGGATGCCAAATCGCAGGTGACCCTGCGCTATGAGAACGGCCAACCCGTAGGCGTGACATCTGTTGTGGTTTCCACGCAGCATCAGGACGGGTTTTCACCGGAAGATATTCGCGAACTGGTCCGGCCAATTGTCCAGAGCGTTTTGCCGGATGACTGGTTTCCGCCCGAGGACGAGTTTTACGTCAATCCAACCGGAAATTTTGTGATCGGCGGACCGGATGGTGATGCCGGTCTGACCGGGCGCAAGATTATTGTCGACACGTATGGCGGTGCCGCACCGCACGGTGGCGGTGCATTCTCTGGCAAGGACCCGACCAAGGTTGACCGGTCTGCGGCCTATGCCTGTCGCTGGTTGGCCAAGAATGTTGTCGCAGCAGGTCTTGCAAAAAAATGTACAATTCAGGTGTCCTATGCGATCGGCGTGTCGAAGCCGCTTTCGCTCTATGTCGATTTCCATGGCACCGGACAGGTTGAAGAAGCGAAGCTGGAAGACGCTTTGCTGCAGATGGCTGATCTCTCGCCGCGCGGAATTCGCCAGCAACTTGAGCTGTCGCGACCCATCTATGCGCGCACGGCGGCTTATGGGCATTTCGGTCGCAACCCGGACGATGATGGCGGGTTTTCGTGGGAAAAACTTGATCTGGTCGATGAACTGAAATCGCTTGCCTGATCCGAACCGTCTCCGGACATTCGGCCGCACGAAATCACGCTCCTTGTCAGATCGACAGCAGGGGCTTGTTGATACGCTGCTACCCGAAATCGGCATTCCAGCAGCTGGCGCGATTGATCCGTCATCGCTTTTGCCGGGCAAATCCGCTCATATTCTGGAAATCGGCTTTGGTGGCGGCGAGCATCTGACAGGTCAGGCCGCACGCAATCCGCAGACCGGTTATCTGGGTGTGGAGCCATTCATCAATGGCGTTGCGAAAGCGCTTTCGCAAATTGATGATGGCGGATTGGGGAATGTCCGTCTGATGGAAGGCGATGCGCGCGATGTGATGGAACGCATGCCGGATCAGTGCCTTGAGCGTATTTTCCTGCTGTTTCCGGATCCCTGGCCCAAAGCGAAACATGCCAAGCGACGCTTTGTGCAAACAGAGACCGCGGCAGAGTTTGTTCGACTTTTGAAGCCGGGTGGGATGGTGCGGGTTGCGACCGATGTGAAAGCCTATGCCGATCACGCTTTATGGGTTTTACGACAGGCACCCCACCTGGAATGGAAAGCGAACTCCTACGCTGACTGGCGTACGCCGCCGGTTGATCATCTGACCACGCGATATGAAACCAAGCGCCTGGGAGATTGCGCACCGGTGTTTTTTGATTTCATCCGCGTGTAGTCGTATTCTTGCGCTTTCGTGCACAAAGGCGTATATCCCCCTCAACACGTTCGATTAGTGCTGGATAGCGCTTATCGGCGGCTCCGCACAGGGGCCGCCGTTTTTATTGGCTGAAACGGAGGGACGCGCTTGCGCACCCGGACCGCACAGGATGAAAAAATACTCGCGCTGGCGCTGCCGGTGGCCGAGGCGCTGGC
>BQJI01000005.1 GCA_021604625.1 Hyphobacterium sp.
GTTTTACAAGACGACCGCTGTCGAAGCAGCCGATAATGGTTGGACGGTCGAGCTGGATGGTCGCCGCATCCGCACACCGATGAAAAATGCACTTGTCGTGCCGACAGAAAAATTGGCGCGCCTGATGGCCGATGAATGGGCCGGGCAGGGCGAACGGATCGACCCCATGACCATGCCGCTGACGCGACTGGCGCATGGTGTGATTGATGCGACGTCTGCACACCGCGATGAAATCCTGTCGGAGATCGTCAAGTATGCCGGTACGGATTTGTTGCGCCATCGTGCAGAAGAATCCGCTCTCGCCGATCTTCAGGCGGCCGCTTGGGACGATCATTTGCGCTGGGCAGAAACAGAATTGAATTCGCATTTGCCGGCGGTCATCGGGATCATGCCCGCAGATACTTATCCACAGGCTCTTGACGCCTTGCGTGCGCGCGCAGCGAAATATGACGACTGGAAACTCACCGCCCTGATGCAAATGACGGCACTGACCACATCGGCCGTGCTTGGCTTTGCTCTGATCGAGGGCCGGATCACGGCAGACGAGGCATTTGCCGCCAGCCGTATTGACGAAAATTATCAGATCGAGCAATGGGGTTTCGATGCCGAGGCGGACAAGCGCGCCCGGCATCTGAAATCCGAATGTCTGGCAATCGGTGCGATGTTGGCGGCGTTGGCCTCCTAACCCTCCTTCGAGGCTCTCCCGGACATTGTCCGGGATCGCACCTCAGGATGAGGTGTTTTGGAATTTCGGGCGCTAACCAACCTCATGCTGAGGTGCTTTTCGAAAGAAAAGCCTCGAAGCACGCAAGGCCAGAACCGCCCCAATAAATTGCCCTTCCCATCCGGACAGTGCTAACTGACGATCAGACGAAACACGCCAAGAGGGGCATCCATGCAGGACATTCTTGAAGAGCTGGAAAACCGGCGCGAGCGCGCGCGTCAGGGTGGCGGCAAAGCCCGGATCGAAAAGCAGCACGAGAAGGGAAAATTGTCCGCGCGCGAGCGAATCGAATTGCTGCTGGACGAAGGCTCGTTCGAAGAATGGGACATGTTTGTCGAACATCGCTGCAGTGATTTCGGCATGGACGACAAGAAAATCCCGGGCGATGGGGTCGTCACCGGTCACGGCACGATTAATGGCCGTCTAGTTTATCTCTTTTCCAAGGATTTCACGGTTTTCGGCGGATCACTGTCATCGACGCATGCCGAGAAAATCGTCAAAATTCAGAAAGCTGCCCTGCAAAACGGTGCGCCGGTGATCGGTATTTTCGATGCCGGTGGCGCCCGTATCCAGGAGGGCGTGGCATCGCTCGCCGGCTATGCCGATATCTTCCTGCAGAACACGCTGGCGTCGGGTGTGGTGCCGCAAATTTCCGTCATCATGGGCCCGTGCGCCGGCGGGGATGTCTATTCTCCGGCGATCACCGATTTCATCTTCATGGTGCGTGATACCTCCTACATGTATGTGACCGGGCCGGACGTCGTGAAAACCGTCACCAATGAGGAAGTGAGCCACGAGGATCTTGGCGGGGCTTCGGTTCACGCGAAGAAATCCGGCGTTGCCGATGGTGCCTTCAACAATGATCTCGAAGCCCTCGTCCAGATGCGTCGACTGATCGATTTTCTGCCGCTGTCCAACCGCGAAAAACCGCCGACGCGCCCCTCCTATGACCGGGCGGACCGGTCAGAGCCCAGCCTTGATACGCTGGTGCCGCCGAACCCGAACAAGCCTTACGACATTGTCGAACTGATCGAGAAAACCGCCGATGAAGGCGATTTTTTCGAGATCGCGCCGGACTATGGCAAGAATATCGTCATTGGTTTTGGTCGTCTGGACGGCCAGCCGGTCGGCTTTGTCGCCAATCAGCCGATGAGCCTTGCCGGGGTTCTGGATATTGATGCGAGCCGCAAGGGCGCGCGTTTTGTGCGCTTCTGCGATGCCTTCAACATTCCGATCGTGACTTTCGTGGACGTGCCCGGCTTCCTGCCTGGCACCAAGCAGGAATATGGCGGGCTGATCAAACATGGCGCGAAATTGCTCTTTGCCTATGCCGAAGCCACTGTGCCGAAACTGACGGTGATTACCCGCAAGGCCTATGGCGGGGCGTATGATGTGATGAGTTCGAAACATCTGCGCGGCGACGTCAATTATGCCTGGCCGACGGCGGAAATTGCGGTGATGGGGGCCAAGGGCGCGGCGGAAATTATTCACCGGGCGGATCTGGGCGATGCGGACAAAATGGCGGAGCATGTGAAGGAATATGAGGACCGCTTCGCCAATCCGTTTGTGGCGGCCGGGCGCGGCTATATCGATGATGTTATCCAGCCGCGCAATACGCGCCGCCGCCTGATCAAGGCGTTACGAACGCTGAAGAACAAGAAGGTCGAAAACCCCTGGAAGAAACACGATAATATTCCGCTTTAAAGGCTAGTAGTGCTTCCGACACTGGATGATCTGGATGCGTTGAGCCGCACCATTACCGACGACCCGATAAACGAGGCGGTGTTCGCGGTCGATGCGGCGCGACCACCAGCCGGACAACTCACCCTTCAGTGGTTCGGGCTTGCCTATGCCGTCGAAGGGCGAGCGGCGGGTATCTTCAATGATCTGGAGGATGCGTTTCAGCAGACGCGGTTCGCGTTTGGCGAACCATGTAAGGTCTTCCAGCGCCGACGACTGCAATTCGACATTCATGCCTGATCGTTGAGAAATTTTGCCGGATCTTCGGCAAAAGCCACCATTTTTTCGTCATCCAGCATCAGGCCTTCTGAATCACTATTTGCGTCTTCGATTGCCGCTCGCAAGCGTTTGGCATTCGCCGGTGAGTCAAGGAGATGCAATGTTTCCTGAATGCTGGCCCATTCAGACAGTGAGACCATAACGACAGGCTCTCCGCCGCGCCGGGTTATGATGGCGGGCGTAGAATCCGCAGTGACGTGCTCGATCAAATTCTTGAGATTGGCTCGCGCCTCACTCACAGACAGTATGTTTTGATGCTTGGTCATGCTTCAATTGTACAACAAAACGTACAGAAAGGCAATCAAGCAGCCCGCACTGCTTTCCTTATCACCGTTCCATACCCCGGGCTTACGCAATCGAAGCCGTCGAAATAGCCCCTGCTGGCCAGCGTGCGGTGCAGGCGGGGCAGGTGATAGGGCGGGACGGCGGCGAAGATGTGATGTTCCAGATGATAATGAACGTGGTTGGGCGCAACGGTCAGGCGTTCGAGCCAGTTGGCTTTCGTCGTGTGGGTATTGCGCCGGGGTTCGGGATCATAGCGATCGAGCGCGACGCCATGTTCGCCGATATTGCGCAAGCGCATGATCGCCGGAAAGACGAAGATACGCGCCGCCCACCAGAGTGAAATCGCCCAGACCGCGCCAGCGAGCCA
The DNA here is from genome assembly GCA_021604625.1 of Hyphobacterium sp. Classification (GTDB taxonomy): domain Bacteria; phylum Pseudomonadota; class Alphaproteobacteria; order Caulobacterales; family Maricaulaceae; genus Hyphobacterium. The sequence goes on from BQJI01000005.1 coordinate 3,396, forward strand.
AAGCGCCGCGATCATCACCGCCTGAAAGACGAGGAAGGGGAGTTTTCCGGCGAAAGTCGCACCTTTCCATGAAAAGGCGAGCTCTTTCATGAATGTCTGACCAGTGAAATCGCGCAAGAATTTTCGGCGCAGACTGTCTTTGGTGACGGGGTAGCCTTCGACCAGAACGTGGTCGGGATCATCCGGCGTGCCGGCATATTTGTGGTGTTTCAGGTGATAGTCGCGATAGGCGAGGAAAGGGGCGTCAATCGCCGCGCCGCCGATCCATTTGCCCACGACTTCATTCATCCAGCCGGTGCGGAAGAGCGATTTGTGCGCGCAATCATGCATGACGATGGCAAAGGCGAGCTGCCGCCCGGCCAGCAGCGCGATGGAAACCGGGATCAGCCACACGGAGATGATCGACAGTGCAAAGGCGATGGCGACCAGCGCGAAATCGCCCGTCAACATAAGCAAGCCGCGCCAGTTCGATGGTTTCGACAGCGTGCGCAATTCCTCGCGGGAGAGGGCATCGGAAATCGTGATTGTGGCCATGTGACGAATTTACACCGCGTCGGCGTGATCGCAAAGCCGTGATCTGCCCGCCTCTTGTAAATCGTGCGGGCAATCAACATTTCGAATTCAGACATTGACGGGGAGTATCAAGATGAAACTGACCTATGCAGGCCTTGCGGCCATTCTTGCGGCGACCGGCGCTATTGCGGATGACCAGATTGTGGTCGTCAACAAGGGCGATGACACCATCTCCATTCTGGACGCCGCCAGCTATGAGGCGGCCGGCCAGGTGTCCGTCGGTGCCAATCCGCATGAAGTCTATGTCTCCCCGGATGGGCGAACCGCCTATGTGTCGGATTATGGCGGGGCTCAAGGCACGACGATATCGGTCGTGGATCTGAACAGCGCCGTGCGCACCGATGTCTGGGATCTTGGCAGCAATCGCGGCCCTCATGGTGTCTGGGTATCACCCGATGGCGAACATGTCTGGGCGACGACCGAGACCAGCGGCACGGTTATAGAAATGTCGAGCGAAACCGGGGAAATCACCCATGTCTGGGAGACCGGACAGCGCGTATCGCACCAGCTTGTGCCGACGCCAGACGGGGCAAAACTCTATATTGCCAATATCGGGTCGGGATCCGTCACGGTAATTAACCGGACCACAGGTGATGTGACGACGCTGCCAACCGGTGCCGGCGCTGAAGGCATTGATGTTTCGCCGGATGGCCGCGAAGTCTGGGTGACCAATCGCGCCGCGAATACGATTTCAGTCATTGATGTGGCCACAGATACGGTGCTTGAGACGTTTTCCTCTGGCGGCACATTGCCAATCCGGGCGAAATTCACACCGGACGGGTCTGAAGTCTGGATTTCCAACGGCACGTCCAATCAGGTCGCCGTGTTTCATGCTGAAAGCCGTGAATTGCGCGCGACAATCGATGTCGGTGCCATTCCCATCGGATTATTGATGTCGCCAGACGGCGACCGGGTTTTTATAGCCAACACGCAGGATGATCTGATCACGGTGATTGATACGGAATCGCGCGTTGTGATCGATCAGATTTCAACCGGCGATGAGCCGGACGGATTGGCCTGGGCTAATCGCTAGGGTTCGACTGATGTTGGTGTGTCATTCTTGTCATCATCGGCAATAATGACGTTTCGACCGGCAATGCTTGCGGCCAGGACCGACCAGATAGCAAGATTTCCCGCGAGGGAGTCCTGTCCTCCCAGAAGACTCGCCAATCCGCCCAGCAGGATCAAAACCATACCGGCCCGAATGCGTCGTCGGTCGCAGGGCGTTTGCTGCACATCCATCACCGAACGCAGATCCGGCAGGTTCCAGATTGCGCCGCCGACCATGATGGTGATCACAATCACGGTGACGACCCAACCGCGCACCAGGCTGTCGGTCACGGACAAGGCAATTCCGTCGCCGGTGAAAAAAGCTTGCGCGCCGATGATGATCAGAGCCGGAATGGCGAGGCGCTGGGGCAAATTGCTGTGTTCCTGCGTCTCGTCAAAAACTAGCGCGATCACAGAAATGAACGGCATCCACCAGGCACCGTCGACCAGCACCGCGCCGAGGTTCAGCGAGACCAGCGTGATGATATCGCCGACTCTTGCTTGCGGACCAACGGTTCGATTTGCCAGTCGTACCGCGAATAACAAAGCGCCGATCGTCAACAAATCAAAGCCGTAACCAAGCGCCGCAAGCATGACCGACAATGCCATTGCAATGAAGGCAGTGGCATTGTGGTCGGGGTCCATTTCACGACCGAGCGCCCATGTCAGGAAAGCCGTGAGCGCACCGAAAAGACCGATATGAGCCGCAAGCGCTATTCCATTTTCGTTGATCAGATTCCAGCCGAACAGCGCTATTGCTATGACCGGCAAAAGGATGATGACCGCAAAATTCGTCGGGCATTTTGGTTCGACCGGACGGGCGAGGGCGGAAAATTTGTGAATCGGATGGCTCATCTGTCTTCCCTGAGTGAAGTGGCAACTTATCGCTATCGACCCTGATGGGAAGCGGGGTATGCTGCGATCCATGCTGGAATCACTGTTCGTCGCTGCCATCCTCATCACACTGACTGTGATTATTCACATGGTTGGTCTGGTTACGTTGATGGGATTCCTGCGGGCGCGATCATCGCGATTGCGACCGTTTCATTCAAGTTTTCGCCAAGGGGCGTTCATCGTGCTGATCGTGCTTGGGTTGGTGGTGATCCATTTCCTTGAAATTCTTGTATATGCCGGCGCCTATCGCCTGATCGGCCTTTTCGAATTCATGGATGCTGCCCTCTATTATTCGACATCAGCCTTCACTACGCTCGGTTTTGGCGATGTCGAGATCAACAGTCACTGGCGGCTTCTGGGCGCAATGGAAGGGTTGAACGGTTTTCTGTTGATCGGTTGGTCGACGGCTTTCATGATTTCGGTTATCGGACGCATGCGCACGATGGAAACGGACTGGCTGGACCAATTGAGGAACAGTCCCGACTAGCCTGCTTACTTGCCCCGCAAGCGGCAAGCGCGGTAAACGGTTGGGAACCTTTCATCCGGGGCGAAGAAAAGGGCCTTCATGTTCGAGAAAATTCTGATCGCCAATCGTGGCGAAATTGCCGTGCGTGTGATCAAGACCTGTCAACGGTTGGGAATTCAGACGGTCGCTGTCTATTCCGAAGCCGATGTCGGCTCCAAAGCTGTGGAAATGGCTGATGAGGCCGTTTTCATTGGCCCACCGGCCCCCGGTGAAAGCTATTTGCAGATCGAGAAAATTATTGCAGCGGCCAAAGCCACTGGCGCGGATGCGGTGCATCCGGGATTCGGGTTTTTGTCAGAAAATCCGAAATTCGCCATCGCTTTGAAATCGGCGGGAATCGAATGGATTGGGCCGAATGTGCACGCCATTGAGGCGATGGGTGACAAGATCACCTCCAAGAAATGCGCAGCCGAAGCCGATGTCAGCACCGTTCCAGGCCATATGGGATTGATCGAGAATGCTGAAGAAGCTGCGCGAATTGCAGCAGAGGTTGGTTATCCGGTGATGATCAAAGCATCTGCGGGTGGCGGCGGCAAAGGTATGCGTATTGCCTATTCGGATGCCGAGGCTCGGGAAGGCTTCCAGTCTGCCCGCAATGAAGCCAAATCATCCTTTGGTGACGAACGGATATTTATCGAGAAATTCATTGAGCGTCCGCGCCATATTGAAATTCAGGTATTGGGTGACCGGCATGGCCGTGTCGTGCATCTCAATGAACGCGAATGTTCCGTGCAGCGGCGAAATCAGAAAGTTCTCGAAGAGGCGCCGTCGCCTTTCCTCGACAAAGCGACACGTGAGGCAATGGGCACGCAAGCGGTCGCTTTGGCCAAGGCGGTAGATTATGACAGCGCCGGAACGGTCGAATTCATTGTCGATGAAGACCGGAATTTCTATTTTCTGGAAATGAATACACGGCTTCAGGTGGAGCACCCGGTGACCGAGATGACGCATGGCGTCGATCTGGTTGAACAGATGATCCGCGTTGCGGCCGGTGAAAAACTGGAGTTGCGGCAAAAAGATATCAAGATCAATGGCTGGGCGGTGGAAGCTCGCCTCTATGCCGAAGATCCCTATCGCGGATTTCTACCTTCCATCGGGCGATTGAAGCGATATTCGGAACCGACCGAAGGGGCGTTGGGTGAAGGAACTTTGCGAATTGATTCTGGCGTCCGGGAAGGGGATGAAATCTCTCTGTTTTATGACCCCATGATCGCGAAGGTCGTGGCCCATGGGAAAACCCGCGAAATTGCCATTGATACACTTCTGGAGGGGCTGGACTGCTACCAGATTGAAGGCCTGCAATCGAATGCGCCTTTCCTGGCGGCATGTCTTGAAGAAGACGATTTTCGTTCCGGCGAAATACACACCGGCTATATTGCCGAGAAATTCCCCGACGGGTTTACCGGAACCGAGCCATCTGAATTCCAGACCCGCATCGTTGCGACGACGGCAGCCTTTATCCACACCGTTTACATGCGGCGTGCCGCCCGCACGACGGGGCGACTGACCCCCACTCCGCGACTTCACGTCGAAGAATGGGATGTGCTGATGGGGGGCGAGCGTATTCTGGTCGAGATTGATTTGCCGGATGAAGCCGTCGGCGGCGGAACACCCGCGAAAGTCTGGCTGCCGGAGATGGGCGGCAAGCCGGTCGAGCTTGAAAGCGCATGGCTACCCGGAGAGCACGTATTTGATGCGACTCTGGATGGCGTTCACTTTGCGGTCGCCTTCAAGAATCTCACCGAAGGTTTGCAGCTGCGTCATCGCGGGTTTTCAACGACGGCAATCGTGGCATCACACCGGTCGGCAGATCTGCACGCGATATTGCCGGAAAAAGATGTCAGCGCCTCCGCCAAGCAGGTCACAAGCCCGATGCCGGGCCTGATCGTGAAGCTGGAAGTTGAGCCAGGCAAAGACGTTAAAGCCGGTGAACCGCTATTGGTGGTGGAAGCCATGAAAATGGAAAATGTCATTCGCGCCGAGATGGACGGTGTGATCAAGGCGATATCCGTGAAGGCCGGGCAATCCGTTTCAGCGGATGAATTGCTGGTAGAATTTGAATAGCGGGACGGAGCGTCAATCCATCCCGCTAGTTTTTCTCAATCGGGCGACCTATCGGTCGATGACATGAATCTGACAGGGGCAAATCATGAATCCACTCGCAATAATTCTTCCGAATCAAAGGGCAACGCCGATGGCGTTTTTGATCGGACTCATTCTCGTTGCCGTACTTGATGCGGTTAAAACCTGGTACGGGCTATCGCTGGCGATTTCCGGCAATGGCGACGGTTTCGGAATGATTTCGATGGCGCTGTACGGGTTGATGATTCTCTTCGTGTCCTTTTTGTTTATCAATCGTCGGCGTGATGCCGGCGAAGGCGCGATGTTGTTCCTTCTACCGGTTATTCTGGCTGTCGTGATCTCGCTCATTGCGGCTGGTGGCATGGCCGCGGTCGCCTCCTTTGGCTTGATGGAGCAATATGCGGAGAGCGTTGGTCGCGACGTCATGACCGTGGCACAGGACCCTGGCTTTCAGGCCGAATTCCAGGCCTGGATAGAAGAGCGCCCGGAACTGGCCATGCAATTGGCCCAGCCGGCGGCCTGGGGTGGATTTGCCGGATTCTGGGGTGTGACATTCATTTTTGCGCTCTGGTTCATGGCGATGAAACAGGACGCGAGCGACGACGTCGCCTGATAAGCGATTGACAAGGGCCATCCTCCCCTCGCAGGTTAAGCCATCAACTTAGCTGGCAGGGGAGGCCACGCCCATGGATACCGCAAATCTGCAGACGCTTTTATTGAAGTTTGAAGGTCGTATCGGTCCCAACTCATTGATGCAGGGGACAGTCGCCGTTTTTGCACTCGCCGTCATTATTCAGCTCTTGAGCCTTGTATTGCCGTTTATCGGAATAATCGGCCTGGCACTGCTCTTCCCATTATTCTGCCTGTACGCAAAACGTCTCCATGATGGCGGCAAGCCTGCTATCTGGACGCTTGCCGTGCTGGGCGGTGTGTTTGTAGGCGGCATGGTGTTGTCGGCCGTTCTGACGCCGATCGTTGTTGGCGATGTTGTCGCCGCGGCGTTGCGTGGGGAGAATATGACCGGCATGGGCTTCCGAATCAAAGTGGTGCTGCTCGGAATTGTGAATGCGGCAATCATCTATTTTGGCGCGGCGTTCATCGTCAATCAGCTGGTCAAGAGCGATGCCGGCGAAAATGCCTATGGTCCGCCACCTGCCGATGCGACGTCGATTAATCCAATGGGCTAACCGACGGTGCTGAGGGAGCAGAAGTCATGAATCTCGGACATGTATTATTCAGCCCGAACGGGCGAATTGGCCAGCAGGAATACTGGATTGGCATTCTGATACTTGTGGGGTCCAATGTTTTTCTGACTTGGATACCCCTGCTCGGAATACTGATCTGGGCAGCCTTGATCTATATGGGCATCTGCATCTACGGAAAACGACTGCACGATATCGGCAAAAGCGCCTGGATTCATGGCCTGGTCTGGGCAATTCAGCTTGCGATCGGAATGGTCGGTTTCGCCATGGCTGGTGGGGCGATCATGGCCGCACTGGCAAGCGGAAGCGGAGAGCAGGCCGGCCTTGCAGCTGTCATGGGCGCGTCGGGTAGTCTGTTCCTGATCGGTGGCCTCGGATTTCTCATCTGGATTGTCTACACGATCTGGCTAGGCGTAGCGGCAGCAGAGGCGGGCGAGAATCGCTTCGGGCCTGTCGCTGGCTCGCAAGCAGAGCCCGCGCCTGTTGCGGCACCTGTGCCAACTGTGGAACCAGCATCGGACCCGGCGGAGACCAAACCGCCGTCCTAGATTTCGGGCGCGTTCACGGCTTTCACTGGCCCGAAGACGTTTTCGAATGATTTGAGAAAGGCCTCGTCGGTTTCGGCGAGGCTTTTTTCTATTCCGAGGTTAGCGAGGCTTGTGACTCCGAATTTCGGTTCCGCGATGCCGCATGGCGTGATGCCATTAAAGTGGGAAAGGTCCGGCGCAACATTTATGGCAATGCCATGAAATGAGACCCAGCGCCTGAGCCGAACGCCGATGGCCGCAATCTTGTCCTCATAGCCATCGCCTTTATCGGGGCGGTTGACCCAGACACCGACCCGTCCGCACCGCCGATCTGCCTTGACATCGAATTGCGCCAAAGCGCCGATGATCCAGTCCTCAAGTCCTTTTACAAATTTGCGGGCATCCCGACCGCGCTGCGTCAGGTCCAGCATGACATAGCCAACGCGTTGGCCGGGACCGTGATAGGTGTATTCGCCGCCTCTGCCGGTTTCATAGACCGGAAAACGTTCCGGATCCTTCAGGTCTTCGGATTTGGCACTGGTTCCGCCAGTGTAGAGGGGAGGATGTTCGAGCATCCAAACCATTTCGGCGGCCTCGCCGGCAGCAATTGCTGCTGCTCGGGTTTCCATGAAGGCGACGGCCGCGGGATACGGCACAAAACCGTCGGAAACCGCCCATTCTGTGTGTTTTATGCTCATCGTTCCGTATTTCCTTAACCCGCCGGAAAGGCGCATGACTCAACATCGCGACGCAGCTTGAATGTTTCAAGCGCCAAAAGGAGTTCGGCATTGAGTCAGTTGGGGTCGGTCAAAGTTGAATTGTCGGTTGTGCTTGGCCAATCGTCCATGCCTATCGCGCAATTTTTGCGGATGGGACGCGGTGCGGTGATTCCGCTTGATTGCAATGAAGATGAACCGATCTGGATTCTGGCCAATGGCCATCCGATTGCACGGGGCGAAATTGTTATTCAGGGTGATTGCGTGACGGTCCAGATCCTGGGTCCGGCCGATGCGAATGACTTCCAGCCGGTCGCTGCCTGATATTTGCAGATAATCATGCTTCACAATTGGATCGAGGGCTGCTATCCCGCGCGCCTTCTGGGGATGCGGCCGTGGCGGAACTGGTAGACGCGCAGCGTTGAGGTCGCTGTGGGGTAAAACCCGTGGAAGTTCGAGTCTTCTCGGCCGCACCATCCCAGAAGATGGGTCATACTCGCTGCCAGCGTTCACAAGCGCTCAGCGCATCCGATTTCAAACATAACCCGCCATAAATCCGACGGAATTTCTTCGATAATCCGGGTGGTCTCCGCGCTGGCAATCACTATGGTGTGCGGAAGAGTATCGCGGGGAAGTTTTGAGCGAAATTTCATCTGAAATCGAATTCGAAGACGACGTGCAGAGCACCGTCGATACCGACATCGTTGCCGTCGCGCGTCTTGCTGCGGCCATTGCTGACGATGATGCCGCAAGTGTGCGCGAGCAAATCGAGGATATGCATCCGGCCGACGCAGCAGACGTGCTGGAACAATTATCGACTGATCAGGTTCGCCAGGCTGCGCGACTTGCGCCAGAAGCTTTTACCGGAGAATTGCTGGCTGAACTGCAATGGGATTTGCGCGAAGATGTCACCGATCTGCTGGAGCCATCGCAGCTCGCTGATGCCATCAGGGATCTTGAGTCTGATGATGCGGCGCTGGTTCTTGAAGAATTGGACGACGATGTTCGCGAGCAGGTCCTGTCGGAAGTTTCGGCCGAAGACCGGACAATGCTCGAATCGCATTTCGAGCATGAAGAGGATACGGCCGGTCGGCTCATGCAGCGCGATTTCGTGGCGGCGCCGGATTTCTGGACCGTAGGCGATGCGATTGATCACATGCGTCAGGCTGGAGAAGATCTGCCGGACATTTTCTTTGATGTTTACATCGTTGACGCTGTTTTCCACCCGATGGGTGCCGTAACCGTCAGTCAGATCATGAGGTCCCCGCGAGAGAAAAAACTGACCGATCTGATGGGCGATCTCCGCGTGCGAATTGCGCCGGATGTTGATCAGGAAGAAGTGGCGTATCTATTCGAAAAATATCGGCTGTTTTCGGCGCCTGTGGTCGATGAAGATGGCCGTCTTACAGGTATGCTGACCATCGATGACATGGTCGATGTTATTCAGGAAGAGAACAAGGAAGACATGCTGGCTCTGGCGGGGGTGAATGATGCGGGTCTGTCGGACGGCGTGATCGACTCTGTGCGTTCACGCGCGCCGTGGCTGCTCGTAAATCTGATGACGGCTATTCTCGCATCAGGTGTGATTGCGCTGTTTGAAAACGCCTTGGCGACCGTTGTTGCGCTGGCCGTTCTGATGCCGATTGTGGCGTCGATGGGTGGAAATGCCGGCACTCAATCACTGGCCGTTGCTGTTCGTGCGATAGCCGCCCGCGATCTGACCTCGGCAAATGCCCGCCGCGTCATAATACGCGAAATTCTGACGGGCGTTGTGAATGGTCTGATCTTCGCTGTCGTCATGGGGCTGGTGGCGCTGATGTGGTTCCAGAACGTTCAACTCGCCGGGGTTATCGCAATGGCGATGGTGATCAATCTGGCCGTTGCCGGTCTTGCTGGAATTGCCGTGCCTCTGGTCTTGCGAAAATCTGGCGCTGATCCGGCAGTGTCCTCATCGGTGTTCGTGACGACTGTTACCGATGTGATCGGGTTCTTTGCGTTTCTGGGATTGGCTGCCATCATCCTGCTGTAATCATGTCTATTGTGTTGAATGCGGGGGAAGGAGCAAATCACCATGAAGTTCTCACATTTATTGAGCGCCGCTTTCCTGTCCGTTGTCGCCACCGGCGCTGTTCTGGCAGACGGCTATTGGCGTCAGGCGACCGAATTGCTGGATGCGCGGGCAGGCCTTGCCGCCATTGAGCTCGACGGGCGTGTTTATGCGGCTGGCGGATCGGGGCTGACCCAGCCCAATGATACCGTCGAGGTCTATGACCCTTCGACCCTGCAATGGCGCGATAATACGGCATTGCCACGCGGACTGGAGCGGTTCGGTTTTGCGGCTGTTGACGGTCGTCTTTACGCGGCTGGCGGCTATGCAGCCTCTGAAGCCTCGCGGATGAACTCGAATGATCTGGGTGAGTATCAACGTCCAGAATTTGAACCCTTGCGGCCCAGTGCGTCGGTCTGGTCGCTCGACCCTGATGAGGGAATCTGGCAGCGCGAAACCGCCATGCCCGGGCCCAAGGCGTCGTTTCAACTCGTGTCGCTTTCCGGGCAACTCTACGCGATTGGCGGCGAAGATGGAGCGGAAGGCGTATTTGTGTTCGACCCGACCGTACGAAACTGGACGGTGATGTCCGCACCGGCTGAAATTTCAAGGCGCGGCGCTGCTGCCGTCGTGCTGAACGATCATATCTATTTCATGGGCGGCGTTGACGATGGCGCGGTGACAGGCCGCGTTGATATTTTTGATCCCGCAACAGAGAGCTGGACGATTGGCCCGGCGCTTCCCGGGCCACGCGCCGGCCATGCCGCAGCAGTCCTGAATGGCGAAATCCATGTTTTGGGCGGTCGTGGTGAGCGTTTGTCCACAACCCTGTCCAGTCATGTCCGCCTGGATGGTGCGACCGGTGAGTGGGTCGAAGAGCCTGCTTTACAATCGCCGCGGACGGATGCGGCAGCCGTCGCCGTCAATGGTGAATTGATGGTGATTGGTGGCGGCGCAGGCGGCGGGTTTTTCGCCCCCTTCACCGCCATTGGCGCGACCGACATCTTTACGCCGGACGCTGATTAGGCGGTTCGGTTCTGTATTTGCAGAGGGTTCGCTATAGCAATTGCGGACCGTCTCGAAATGGAACAGTCATGAAACCGCGTTTGAAGTCCTCGCCTGCAGCGCGTGCGTTGATAAAGGCGCACGAGCCTTTCCTCGCCAGTGCCCGTCAGACGAGCGATGGGGGGTGGAGCGTTGGTTATGGGCATCGCGCATCAGCCAAGGCTGGCGTGTCGGTCTCACAGGATGAAGCCGACCTGCTGCTGGTTTATGACGTATTGCAGGCCGAGCAGGCCATTGATGAAGCTCTTGGAAAAAAACTTGGCGCGCCGCAGCGCGATGCTCTGGTGTCATTTGCGCTCGGCATCGGCTTGGCCGCATTTCGGCGCAGCGCTGTTGTCCGACTTATTCGAAAAGACCGCTGGAATGATGCCGCGGATGCGATTGCGGCGTGGAATGGCGGCGGAATGCCGCGCCATGATGCGGAACGCGATTTGTTCCTGAAAGACCTGCCGGTTGATGCCGAACGCGCGCCCGTAGAGCTGGTCATTGAATTTGATCACCCGTCCGAGGACGTCGCGCTGCCCGTTGCCGCGAATGAAGAACCGGAATTGCCGGTTGAACCTGCCGACCCAGAGACGCCGACGCCGGTCGTTGAAGATGTAGTGGTCGCCGAAACGGCAGTGGCGACAGCCGCCGTGGCAGTTTCAAGTCGCCGATCAGAGCTCGCCGAGCGCGTCATTTTGCGGATGCGCACCCAATTGTCCGGGCCAGTGCGTGAGACGCAATACGCTACCGAGGATGATCCAGTTGACCAGGCAGTCGACCCGGAAATCGCTGCGGGCGTTTCTGATTATGAAGGCGTGGGGAAACATGGTTTCGTATTCACGCAGTCGGTTTCAACGGACGATGATTCTGATACTGACATCCAATCAGATTCAGAAAGCCTTCCGCCGATCGTTGGGGCAGGCGCTGTGTCGAATGGCGGGGTTTCGGGTGACGTTGCGGGCACCGGTGATGCAGCCGACTGCGAGGATAGAGAAATTGTGGATCCCGATGATCCGTTGACGCCATCGGACATCGATTCAGAATTCGCAGCTACTGAAGATTCGGCCAAAGCGATGAATGGCTGGTCAAATGGCGATACCGAACCGGCACCTGGAAAAAATGGTGGCCATCTCGGCGAGATCGTATTGATGGGGCTCGGCCTGATGCTTATTGCAGGCGGCGCATTTAACACCTTTACAAATCTGGATACCTATCTGGAGACACGAAACCTGTTCTGGGGTCCCGCAGCGCTGGCACTGGGCGTCATATTCACACTCGCCGTTGGCATCTATTTATTCGGCCTGAAAAAGAAATAGCGCTTCCGGCGAACTTGACCTTACTGGGGGTTTGCGCCAAATCCCAAACATGATCCCGAACCAATATCCTTCCATGAGTTTCGACCTTGGCGACATGGCCGAAATGATCCGTGACACCGTTCGCAGTTTTGCATCGGATGAGCTGGCTCCGCGTGCCGCCGAAATTGATGCGACCGATACTTTTCCGGCCGATATCTGGCGGAAAATGGGCGATCTCGGCCTTCTGGGCATTACCGTGGCCGAAGAGGATGGCGGGTCCGGACTGGGTTATGTCGAACATTGCATCGCGATGGAAGAAATTTCCCGCGCCTCCGCGTCGGTCGGTCTGTCCTATGGCGCGCATTCAAATCTGTGCGTCAATCAGGTCCGTCGCTGGGCCAATGACGATCAGAAAACCCGCTATTTGCCAAAACTGATTTCCGGAGAACATGTCGGCGCGCTCGCAATGTCGGAACCTGGCGCAGGTTCCGATGTCGTCTCCATGCGTCTGAAAGCGGTCAAAAAAGGCGATCATTACGTTCTCAATGGCTCGAAAATGTGGATCACAAACGGGCCATCAGCGGACGTCGTCGTCGTTTATGCAAAAACCGATGCGGAAGCGGGCTCAAAGGGCATTACGGCCTTCATCATCGAAAAAGGCATGAAAGGTTTTTCCGTCGCCCAGAAGCTGGACAAGCTGGGGATGCGCGGGTCGGAAACCGGAGAGCTGGTTTTTGAAGATTGCGAAGTGCCGGAAGAAAATGTCATGGGTCCGCTGAATGGCGGCGTGTCGGTGCTGATGAGTGGGCTTGATTATGAACGCACGGTGCTGGCGGCAGGTCCGATTGGCATCATGCAGGCGTGCATGGATACGGTTTTGCCGTATGTGCATGAACGAAAACAGTTTGATCGTGAAATCGGATCCTTCCAACTCGTACAAGGCAAAATGGCGGACATGTATGTGCGCATGAATGCAGCGCGGGCCTATGTCTATCAGGTCGCCAAAATCTGTGACCGGGGTGAAAAAGCGCGTAAGGACGCGGCCGGGGCCATTTTGTTTGCTGCCGAGGCGGCGACCCAGTCGGCATTGGACGCCATCCAGTTGCTGGGCGGAAATGGTTATATAAACGAGTATCCAACCGGGCGATTGCTCCGTGATGCGAAACTGTATGAAATCGGCGCGGGTACGAGCGAAATTCGCCGCTGGTTGATTGGCCGCGAATTATTCGAGGAAAGCGCCTAGATTTTCATTCTTGCCTGTCCGGTGTAGATTTATCGGGCGAGAGGAAAACCAAATGGCAAAGATAACCGGATTGGGCGGCGTGTTTCACGTTGTGAAGGACCCTGCGGCGACGCGGGCGTGGTATAAAGAATTCCTTGGGCTGGAAGGTGAATACGGCCCGATGCTGCGGTGGTCGGAAGAGACCGGCGATCAGCCCTACAGTCTGGTCAGCCATTTTACCGATGCTGAATATCTGAAACCCAGCGACAAGCAATTCATGATCAATTTCCGGGTCGATGACCTCGATGCATTTGTAGATGAATTGAAGGCCAAAGGGCTCGAAATCCTGGGCCATGTCGACGAAGGCTACAGCAAGTTCGCCTGGATCATGGATTGTGATGGCATAAAAATAGAACTCTGGCAGCAGGTGGACGCGCCCTGACGGCGTCCGATTTTTCTGGCTCACGACGGCTGTGATGTTAGTCTTTCTCCGAAAACCGGGGAGAGAGAAATGAGAATCCATTATTTCGTTACTGCAAGCGCGTTGTTGCTGGCGGCTTGCTCCGGTGAACCGTCCGGGTCCAGCGCTGATGTCGCATTGACGGAAGATGGCTCCGCCATTGAGCAGGCCCGTGCAGCAAACGAAACATATAGCGAAGACGAGGCGATTGACGGTCGTTCTATCGATGGGCGCTGGGGTATCCAGTACGAGGCGTGTTCGCCTGATAACGAGCTCGGTGACGGTGTGGTCCTCATCTCTCGGTATGACGTCATCATAGGCCTCGATGCCTGTTCGATCACGGGAAGCTCGGAGACAGGCGACGGATATGCTCTACGAGCCATGTGTAATGGCTCGGAAGGCGGCCAGTACGAACAGACTTTCTATTTCTCGACGCCGCAAGACGGCGTGATGCGTTGGGATAATCGCGAATTCAATCGATTAGAAGATTACATTTCGTGCGACGGTGGAGCGATGCATTGACCGGTTATGCAGATATCAAGGCGCTCTTCGTCAATTGCACACTCAAGCGTTCGCCCGAAGCGTCCCATACGGACGCCTTAATGGATGTGTCACGCGCCATCATGGCCAAACAAGGCGTAGCGGTGAATTCCTTGCGACTGTCAGACCATGACATTGCGCTGGGTGTGTATCCCGATATGCGCGAGCATGGTTGGGAATGCGATGCCTGGCCTGACCTCTGGCCCGAAGTCGAGGCTGCTGACATTCTGGTCGTCGGAACGCCCATCTGGCTGGGGGAGGAAAGCTCGGCCTGCCGCATTCTCATTGAACGTCTTTACGCCATGTCGGGCCTGCAAAATGAAAAGGGCCAATATATCTATTATGGCAAGACTGCCGGGTGCGTGGTGACCGGCAATGAAGATGGCATCAAGCACGTTGCCATGAGTGTTTTATATGCCTTGCAGCACGTGGGGTATGCGATTCCGCCGCAAGCGGATTGCGGCTGGATCGGCGAGGCCGGACCGGGGCTGTCTTATGCAGATGATGGATCAGGCGGTCCCGAAAACGATTTCACCCAGCGCAATACGACGTTCATGACGTGGAATTTGTTGCACATGGCGCGGTTGCTGAAAGATGCCGGTGGGTGGCCTGCACACGGCAATTCCCGCAAGGACTGGGATTGCGGGAATGATTTCGATCATCCCAATCCGGAATACCGGTGATCACACAGTAAGACCGAATGCGCCGCGTTCATCGCGGCTGAGTTCGGAAATGGCGAATTCAGCCGAGCGGCGACCGGCATCGACGGTCTCCTCGTATTTTTTCCATTGCCGCAAATCGGTATCTGTTTCTGGCAGGACCAGCAAATCCACGGCTTCCTGATAGGCTTCATGTTTTCCCACCATGACGCCAGCCGTCGCTGAACGCATCAACAATGACGCGATGGGCGGCAATTCATTGAATCCATGCTGGCGGATCCAGCCGAAAAAACCCGGCGCATTTCTGAAATCATCCGGATTCACGCCTTTGGCCCGGGTGACATCGCTGCCGGCGCTGACCCCGCGGTGAAACGCCTTCATCTGTTCAGACGGAAAGTTTGTGAAGACTGCGCCATCGACCAGGACGTTTTCATTCTGGATGACTGGTGGGAGAATGCCCGGAATGGCAATGGTTGCCCGTAGCGCATCGCGTAGACGCCCGCGTCGGTGCACAAAGGGTCGGCCATTCGACAGGTTTGACGAGACACAGAAGAAAGGGCGCGCGAGATCCGGAATTTCCACATCGCCGAAATGTTCTTCCAGTCTTTCATCGACGCGGTTTCCTCGTGCCAGGGAGATCACTGGAAGCTGCCAGTCGCCTAGCGGATTGGATTTTACAAACGCATCGTGAACCCGGTCCACCAATTCGTCCTGGCTCCATTCGAGAGCGACGCCGGCCGCGATTATGGCGCCCATTGAGGCGCCGCCGATGAAATCAAATTCGATTCCGGCTTTCCTGAAGGCATCTACGGCCCCGATATGGGCATAGGCGCGTGCGCCTCCACCCGACAAAACCAGGCCGATGGACTTGCCAGCCAGGGTGCGGGCGAGCCGTTTCAAATCATTCTGTTGCTCTTCCCGCCAGTGAAATACGCGCGCGGCATCTGCGGCATCTGCCCACTCTTCTGGGCGAGTTGCACGGCGGTCACCGCCATCGTGTACGAGAATTACGTCCAACAACTTCAGCCGGGCTGCGGGTGAGGGGTCGTCGGGCAATAATGGCAATGACGGGCGTGCGTCACCGCGTGCGAGTAGCCAAACACGATCTGCCCGCCCCATCGCCCGCCGCGCCCAGTTCGGATCGCCCAGACTCGCCGTGAGCAACACAATCTGATGATCGTGTTCATATTGTTCGAGCCTCGGGCCCTGCCAGTCTGCGGCTTCATCGCCAACAATGGCCGATGTGACGCCAATACGCGCCAAAGCTGTTTGCAGCTTGCGGGCGCGGTAATCGAGGTCGATCGTGGGCGAGCAGGCGACCAGCGCAAAGACTTTGGGTTCCGACCCGTTCCGTTGGGGACCCGCCCTTAATCGCCGCAGCATCATCTTTGACAATTCGCGCATGAGGGACGGATGTTTGTCCGCCAGCCGTTCGAATGACGCTGTCGGGAGGCGCACGACTTCGCTGTCGCGCATGGCATATACGCTGGCCGAATGCGGGCGCTCCTCCAGCATGGACATCTCGCCCACTGGTTCGCCCGCCCGGATATATCCCAGAAGATTCGGACGCCCCATGGCGCCATCCCGGAATGCTGCAAGCGCTCCGGATCTCAGCAAATAGAGCGCGTCTGATGGTTCGCCTTCGGCAAACAACATTTGCCCGGCTGGCAAACAGAACCATTCGACCTCGTGTTCAACCGCCTTCAGTGCGGCTTTGCCCACGCTATCAAAAAAGTCGAGAAATGAGAGATTCAGCGCCATGCGCCTTTATTGCGCTGCCCGTTCCATTGGCACAAGACCCTGACAGCGCGACGTTATGCCTTTACGAACAGGAAGGAGAAGCCAGAAGGTGTGCCACCCTCAGTATCCGCAAGAAAGGCTGGCATTCTGGAGCCAGCTGGCGTGATGCCTTCATCCGCGACGTCTATCGTTGTAAAGCCGCGAAAGCTCGTGCCGTTGAAGGGCTGTCCGCAATTGGCTGCGGCTGTGTCGAATTGTAGTTCGAGATCGAGAATATTCAGCGATGGATCTTGCTGTGTGAGCTGTCCGGAGAAAAAGCAATTGGTGAACCCCGCCACCAGAAATGTTCCGAAACTGATACCGCCGCCATCAACGACATCAAATTGTCCCACAACCGAATTCCCAGATACTACAAGCCAACGGCCCAGCGCGTCATTCACCGACGTCGGGCGACGATTTAACTGACCAAGCCATGCTCCGCGAAATCGACCGGCCTGTTCAATGGTCGGAATGGGTTCGCCCGGCTGGGTTTGACTGGGCCGATAGCGCCCTGCAATGGCGCTTTCGGGTGTTATGCCGGAAACCCAGTCGAGAATTGAAAAGCCGCCGGTCGAATCAAGATGGAGATATGAACCCGGTGCATCCATTCGGCTGGATTGAGTTTCGCGCGTACCGTGCGATACCCATTCACTGTGATTACCGCCAAAAATATTGCCGGCTCCCCAGACGTAAAAGCTGCCATCCGGCAAAATTCCAAGAACGCCTCGGTCTATCCGTTGAATTGACCCGCCGCGTGTGGTGACAGGTTCTTCGAGCAACAAATTATAGACGCCAGCTGTTTCGCTTGCTCCATCGACGTCGGGCGCTGTGAATGCAGCACTGGTAGAGCCAACCGTTAATCCGGTTCCATTGTGAATTACTTGCAGTCTGACGCGCAAAAAGTCCGGATAAAACGGAATGCCAGCGCCTGTTTGACCGCGCGCGAAAACCGCAAATGTACGAACCTGGTCAGCCGCAAAATTGACAACCAGCTCTGCCGTTGGATCGGCGAGGCATTGGGATGCCGCATCAGTCTCACACACGGTAAATTGTGCGAGGCCGGTCATGTATTGAGCATCCAGCGGACGGACCACGACTTCGCCTGCCGCGCCGATATTCACGGCGGCTACCGCCATAACGCCCCGACCACCGACGCGATTGATGCGGATGACACCATCCTGGCTGGGTGTTGCGCTGATGGCGACGACGTCAGGAAGTTGCCCAGCTGATGGAATAACCAATGTTCCGGATAGATAGGGAACATACTCGGAATCTCGCTCATCGCATTCAATCCGGGCGTCGATCACGCCCTGCCAACCGTTGGCGGGCGGGGCATAGGCGATCAGGAATCCCTGCGTGGCGCCTGCCGCTATGGTGACAGGCGTATCCGGCGTGCCCGTGAGTTGATTGTTGGCGTCGACGGTTTGATAGCTGAACTGGGCTTGCGGGAAGGTACCCGCTGAAGGTCGGCAGTTCGCCAATGCCGTCGCACCGGAATTGATGGCAGATGCGAAAAAAGTGGCTGACGTTCCGCCGACTGACGCGGTGCGCGCTTCAGGAGCCATCGACGTAAACAATTGTGCCTCAGCAATGGGTGTCGTGGCAGCAACCAGCGGAAGGGCTGCAAAAACAGCGCGGACAAACGATTTCATGGCTAATTCCCGAACGGATCAATTATTGGCCAGAGGCCGTAGCATGTTGCATGCCAACGTCCAATATTGTCCGCAGCAGCGCGCGTAAATCACTCGTCCAGATACTGCCATGTGTCTGCGCCATCAAATAAACGGCTGGGAATGTCGTCGGGCCACTCAAAATCTGACGTTACGAAATTCAGTTTCATTCTTTGTGTTGCCTGCGGATCGAGGCTTTCCCAATGAGTGGTGCAACCGCATTTTCCGCAGGACACAAAGGCCAAAGTTCTATCGCCATGAACATAACGAACCACGGCATGCTCGTCGTAGAAAATTGTTGTATTTTCAAAATCGACGTGCCCCCAGCTTGCCGCGCTTTTACGGCAAAATGAGCATGTGCATCGGGTCAGCCATCCGGGAAGTGTTGCCGTCTCCCATTTGATATTTCCGCAATGGCAGCTGCCCTTGAACATCAGCCCCGCCCCATTCTTTTTATGGGTGTGAGCGGCGTGAAAATCCCATCGCGCTTCTCGGCGCGGGCGGTCATGGCTTCCTGGATGTCGTCGGTGTTCCACAAGGCGGATTGTAACGTCATGGCTTGTTCGAGGCTGTCAGCGACGGAATGATCGCGCGCATACAAAAAGGACTTCTTGGAACCGGAAATCGTGAGCGGCGCTTTTGATGCGATACTTGAAGCAATGCGATCCACATGTTCGCGAAGAGAGTCGGCATCATCAAGTACGGCATTGTAAAGGCCCAGCTTTTCGGCTCTTTCTGTAGTCAGATTTGAGCCCGTATAGGCCAGCTCACGAGCGATGCCTTCGGGGATCAGTTTCGGAAGCCGCTGGAGCGTGCCGACATCTGCGAACATACCAATATTGGTTTCCTCGATCCGGAGCCAGGCGTCTTTCGTTCCAAATCGAAGATCGCAGGCGCAGATCATGTCGACACCGCCGCCGACGCACGGCCCCTGAATACTGGCGATTACGGGAAAGCGGGCGCGCTCGAATGCAGTGAAACTGTCCTGTAAAGCCAGGGCGGCTGTCATGAAGGCTTCCCGGTGCGCGGCGGTATCAGTGGCCAACGCATTCGGATTGGTGAAAACCGAAATATCCATGCCGGCGGTAAATACAGGCCCATCCGCTTCGAGAATGAGGACGCGGGTGGTGCCGTCGTCGGATAATTTATCGATGCAGGCCGGGAGTTCTGACCAGAATTCAGGGGTCATGGAATTTCGTTTGTCCGGCCGGTTCAGGCGGATGCGCGCAATGGCATCGATTTCGACGAGATCGAAACTTGAAAATGACATGAAAGGCTCCCCCTGTAAGTGCCGGAGAGCCTTCCTTTAAGTTACGGTGAGTGCAAGCCTAATCTGCGGAATGATCAGCCGGCAGATAGTCCAGCGTGTCGACCCACTCGAATTCAATGGCGTCCTGGAAGAACTGGTCAAACAGAAATTTGTGACCCGACCCATAGATGACGAGAATGCGGTCGCCCGGTTCGCTTATTTGAGCGATTTGCGAAAATATCTGGAGATTGCGGCCCCACCAGTTCGTCATCTCGGTTGCGCCGACCGGGTTCTCGACCGACCCCATCTGAGCCAGGGTGAGATAAACATTGTGCTCTGCGAGAAATTCCGGCGTGTTGTAGACGCGCAGCCGCTCCATCACTGATACGTCCGCGCGGTTCAGCTCGGCATCGAGTGTTTCGATATAGGCCTGAAGTTGCGGCAGGCGCGCCAGTAAATCGTTTTGTTGGTTTTCCTGTGCAGCGCCCATCATCGCGTCGAAGTCCATGCCGGACGAATAGTCTGCGGCGTAAAGTCGCTCATGGCCCAGACGTGCGGCCAGCCGCATGCCGATCTGCTGACGTTCATTGACGCTCAGTTCGTAATCGCCTGCCAGATAACGCTGGTAGGACGCGTTGAATCGAGCCTCGCCATCGGGCGTTAGCTCGACGACGATTTTGGTGGGGTTGAACTCCGCCAATTGGTCAACCAGCGCAACAATTTCGACTTGTCGCTGTGACGAAAGGTAATCGTCGACGGCCGAGTTTATGTAATCCGCGTTTCCACCGGTGAAGTGGAATGTGCCGAGGATCATGACGTCCGGGCGGTCGCCCTGAGCCGTGGAGACGAACGGAATAGCGGCGGCGAAGAATATGGCAGCGAATAGTCGTTTCATTGCGTTTCTCCCGATTGGTTCATTGCCTTGATGCTGAAATGCGGCGAATTGGATGCACGCGCGCCATTGCGCCAAACGCTGTGCCCGGCATAATTGAAACCAATCAAAGCGGGGCATTTCCATGAGCCGACTGACATCCTCAGCCGATACCCATTCCGACGCCTATGCGGCCAATCGTTCCTCGATGTTGGCACTTGTCGACCAATTGCGCGGCAAAACCGCCGAGGCGGCGGAGGGTGGCTCCGAGCGCTCTCGTGAAAAACACCTGTCTCGCGGCAAGTTATTGCCCAGGGATCGGGTAGAGCGCCTCCTGGATCCCGGCTCACCCTTTCTGGAAATCGGCGCTCTGGCCGCCAATGGCATGTATGAGGGAAATGTTCACGGTGCCGGCATGATCGCCGGTATTGGCCGTGTGTCCGGTCGCGAAGTGATGATCGTCTGCAATGATCCGACCATCAAGGGCGGCGCCTATTATCCAATGACGGTGAAAAAGCATCTCCGAGCGCAAGAAATCGCGATGCAGAACCATCTGCCGTGCGTCTATCTGGTGGATAGCGGCGGCGCGAATTTACCGCATCAGTCCGACGTTTTTCCCGATCGCGAACATTTCGGGCGCATTTTCTACAATCAGGCGCAAATGTCGGCTGCCGGAATTCCTCAAATTGCTTCGGTTATGGGAAGCTGCACGGCGGGCGGGGCTTATGTTCCGGCGATGTCCGACGAAACGATCATTGTACGCAAGCAGGGCACGATTTTTCTGGGCGGTCCGCCGCTGGTGAAGGCGGCGACAGGCGAAGTGATTTCAGCAGAAGATCTGGGCGGAGCTGACGTACATGCGCGCCAATCGGGTGTGGCAGATCACTATGCGACCGACGATGAGCATGCGCTTTTTCTCGCCCGCCGAATTGTCGGTACGCTGAACACGACCAAGGCATCTTCACATGATATCGCTGAACCAGAAGACCCTCGCTACAACCCCGATGAACTGAATGGTGTCGTGCCGACGGATCTGCGTACACCTTATGATGTACGAGAAGTCATTGCGCGGATTGTCGACGGTTCGGAGTTCGACGAATTCAAGAAGCTTTATGGTGAAACGCTGGTTTGCGGGTTTGCACGGCTGCACGGCATGCCAGTCGGGATTATTGCAAATAATGGCATCCTGTTTTCAGAGAGCGCCCAGAAAGGTGCGCACTTCATCGAGCTGTGCGCGCAACGGAAAATTCCGCTGATATTCCTGCAGAATATCACCGGTTTCATGGTCGGTTCGAAATACGAGGCCGGCGGCATCGCCAAGGATGGTGCCAAGCTTGTGACAGCGGTGTCGTGTTTTGCCGGACCGAAAGTCACCATCATCATCGGTGGCTCCTATGGTGCCGGGAATTACGGCATGTGCGGACGCGCCTATTCACCCCGTTTTTTGTTCATGTGGCCGAATGCCCGCATTTCTGTGATGGGTGGAGAACAGGCAGCCAGCGTGCTGGCGACCGTGAAACGTGACGGCATGGAGGCGAGGGGTGATAGCTGGTCCGCAGAGGAAGAGGACAGCTTCAAACAACCTATCCGTGACCTCTATGAAGCCGAAGGTTCACCCTATTTCTCGACCGCGCGATTGTGGGATGATGGCATTATAGCACCGGCAGATACGCGTCGGGTTCTCGCGCTTTCATTGTCCGCCGCCATGAATTCACCTTTCCCCGATACGAAATTTGGCGTCTTCAGGATGTAATTCCGTCCAATTTATAACGATTTTGTAATAATTCCTCGCCTGTGACGCGAGTTAACTTGCCAGCGGCGCGTTTTCCTAAGATTGTTTTAACAAAGCGCCCTTTCTGGGGTAGAGTGTGGGCGCGTGGGCGAAACTGAGGGGAACAACGCCATGGAATTTCTTGACACCGCGCGAGGCTGGTTTGACCAGGGCTACGCGTTTTTCGAGCCAGGCCTTTTGATGTATAGGGGTGACGGCGAAATGGTAAGCTGGATGCCTTTGCTGATCCAGTTCGGCGTCATTGCCTTAGTGATGGCCATCTTGCTCCGCTCTGCTGGCGCAATCCTGATTTTCACCGTTGTCGCTGTGATAATTCATGCGATCGTCGATTATGTCATGCCCATGGTGCGGGGTGGTGGCATGGACGGCTTTGATTTCGGTGCCGTCACGGCGAGCTTCACCGATATGAATTATTGGCTGTATCTTGGCGCGCTGGCGGTCATGTATTTTGTTGGCATTCTGGTCCTGGGTGGGATCAAGGGAATGCTTTTCCGCGGCGACTGATCGCTCGGAAAATTATGTGATAAGAAAGCCGCTGGCCCCCCGGGCCGGCGGCTTTTTTATTGCGGAGGTATCATGATCGAAACCTATGCCATTCACCCGGTCCTGCCAGTGACGGACATGAAACGT
This sequence comes from Hyphobacterium sp., assembly GCA_021604625.1. Lineage (GTDB taxonomy): Bacteria > Pseudomonadota > Alphaproteobacteria > Caulobacterales > Maricaulaceae > Hyphobacterium. The sequence continues at coordinate 26,230 of BQJI01000005.1, forward strand.
GCTCTCAAATTCTGGCAAAAACTCGGCTTTCGCCTGACTTTCGCCGATGCTTCGCCGACCGATGAAGCAAGTTATGTGGGGGTCTCGCGCGGCGATCTGATATTTCATCTCCAGACTTTTACCGCGGAGCAGCGTGGCTACACGCAGACCATGGCGTTGCGGATCGAGACCGATGCTGTTGACGCGCTGTATTCGGAGTGGAGAGATATGGGTTTCATCACGACTCCGTTGGAAGAAAAGCCATGGGGCAATTACGAGTTCGGATTCTATGATCCCGACAACACACCCTTTTTCTTCTACCGCGAAGTGGGCTAGATGAAGAAAACCCCGAAATGGAGCCTCCCATGTCAGACACGCAACCCGTCTTGCTCGACGTAACCCCCGGCGAACTCGCCGTTGTGACAATAAATCGGCCTGAAAAGAAAAATGCGTTTGATCGGGAGACGATCAATCAATTGGCCGAAACATTAGATCTGCTGGCCAAAAACACTGATGAAGTGCGCATTGTGATGTTGCGTGGTGCGGGTGATATTTTCTGCGCAGGCGGCGATCTCAACTGGATGAAAAATGCGGCCGGATATACGCGCGAGCAAAATATCGAGGATGCCGAGGCTTTGGCGGGCATGCTCTATAAACTCTTCCATTTGCCGCAATTGACGATCGCTCTCGTTACCGGTGCTGCGATGGGCGGTGGATCGGGTCTGGTGGCAGCTTGTGATGTCGCGATTGCCGTCAAGAATACGAAGTTCAGTTTTTCCGAAGTGAAGCTGGGCCTGACGCCTGCCACGATTTCCCCCTTCGTTGTTCGCGCAATCGGGCCAAGATGGGCCAAGGCATTGTTTGCGACGGCAGAGAGTTTTGATGCGCAATTCGCGCATTTGATCGGCCTTGTTCAATACGTTGTTTCGGATACCGCAGAGCTGGACGAAATGGCAGAATATGTTGCCAAGCTTGGGTTTGGCGCCGCACCTGGCGCCATCGCGGATGCCAAAAAACTGGTCGATGATGTGTTCGAGCACGACATCAGCCATGGTCTCATGGGTGATCTTGCCAAAAGGATTGCAAACCGCCGCGCCAGCGAAGAGGGCCAGGAAGGCCTGAGTGCCTTCCTTGAAAAACGCAAGCCAGATTGGGTGGGATAGGTCGCGCTGGAAGCGTTACGAAACCCGCGCACCTGGCTCCATACGCGCCGGGAAGCCTGGCGCACGACATTCGTCCGCGGTTGGCTCACCCGATTCCTATTCGAGTTTGTATCATTCGGGGTCAAACAGGCTTGGGCTTGCCTGTTTGGCGGCGCGATGGTGGCGCTGCTGCTCGGCACTTTCCTGTTTTATCCCGATGATGCCATTCTGCCGCGTTATGATTTTCTGACGCTGTCAGCCATCGCCATTCAGGCCGGCTTTCTGATGTCGCGTTTGGAAACATGGGAGGAGGCGAGGGTCATACTTGTCTTCCACATTGTCGGCACGGTGATGGAAATCTTCAAAACGTCCGCAGGATCGTGGATCTATCCGGAAGAGGCGTATTTGCGGATTGCCGGAGTGCCGCTGTTTTCCGGTTTCATGTATGCCGCCGTTGGCAGCTATATCGCGCGGGGCTGGCGCATATTCGAGTTCAAATTTGATCGGTTTCCGCCACTTTGGCTACAGTGTTTTCTGGCGCTCGCCATCTACATCAATTTCTTCAGCCATCATTACGTGATGGATATACGCTGGGGTCTCTATCTGGCGTCACTGGCGATCTATGGGCCGTGCATCATCTGGTTCAGGCCGGACGAGAAGCACCGATTCATGCCGCTGGTTGTCGGTCTGGTTCTGGTGGCGCTGTTTATCTGGTTCGCGGAAAATATCGGAACCTATGCCCGGGCGTGGTCGTATCCGCATCAGGACGGCGTCAACTGGAGCCCGGTCTCTATCCAAAAGCTCGGATCGTGGTATCTCCTGATGATTATCAGTTTTGTACTTGTCGCAATGGTGCATCGCCGGTCCGACAATTCCAAACCCGAGGATGGCTAGCATGTTCAAGACACTCCTGATTGCCAATCGCGGCGAAATTGCCCGGCGCGTCATGCGGACCGCCCGGCGCATGGGTATACGAACCGTCGCTGTCTATTCCGAAGCCGACGCCGATGCGCCTCACGTGCGCGAAGCGGACGAAGCGGTTCTGCTGGGACCGGCTCCGAGTGCAGAAAGCTATCTTCGCGCGGATAAAATTCTCGAGGCGGCGAAGCAGACCGGTGCTGAAGCCATTCACCCCGGCTATGGATTTCTGTCGGAAAATGCCGAGTTCGCACAGGCTTGCGCCGATGCGGGGATCAAATTTGTTGGCCCGTCTCCTGAATCCATTCGTGCCATGGGGCTTAAAGACCGCGCCAAAAAACTGATGGAAGAGGCTAATGTGCCGGTTACGCCCGGCTATCACGGCGAGAACCAGGATCCCGACCATCTGAAAAATGCCGCCGATGCTATCGGTTATCCGGTTCTGATCAAAGCGGTGGCTGGCGGCGGTGGCAAAGGCATGCGCAAGGTTGATGCGTCCGCTGAATTTTTGGACTTGCTTGATAGCTGCAAGCGGGAGGCGAAATCCTCCTTCGGCAATGACGAGGTTCTGATCGAGAAATTCATCGAAAATCCGCGCCATATTGAAGTGCAGGTTTTTGGAGACAGCCGGGGCCGGGTGATTCACCTGTTCGAGCGCGATTGTTCCCTGCAACGGCGGCATCAGAAAGTTATCGAGGAAGCGCCGGCCCCGGGCATGACGCCAAATGTGCGTATGGCCATGTGCTCGGCCGCCGTTCAGGCCGCAAAGGCGGTGAATTATGAGGGTGCCGGGACGATCGAGTTTATCGTCGATGCTTCGGGCCCGCTACGCGAAGACGGTTTCTTCTTCATGGAAATGAATACCCGCCTTCAGGTGGAGCACCCGGTCACAGAAATGGTGACAGGTCTGGATCTGGTGGAGTTGCAGCTGAAAGTGGCTGCTGGCGGATCGGTGCCGGAGCAGGACGAAATATCGCTTAACGGTCATGCCATTGAAGCGCGGCTCTACGCCGAAGATCCGACCAACGGTTTCCTGCCCAGTATCGGGCGGTTGAATGTGCTGGACTTGCCGCGCGGTATTGACGGGGTTCGCGTCGATAGTGGTGTCGAACAAGGCGGTGAAGTCTCTCTCCATTATGATCCGATGATATCCAAGATTATTACCTTCGGACCGAATCGGGAGGCGGCGATCGAGCGATCGTTGATTGCTCTTGCCGCAACACGGGTTTATCCGGTCAAGACAAATGGCGGCTTTTTGGGCAATTGTTTGCGCGATGCTGATTTTCAGGCCGCGCGTTTATCAACCGGACTGATTGCCGAAAAGTCAGAGACGCTCATTCCTTCGGGCGCGCCAAAACGCGATGCCGCAATCGCCGCAAGAACGCTTTTGGAGCGTGAACAGGGTGCTCAATCCAAAGACCCTTGGGCTATTCAGGATGGTTTTCGGGCCAATGCGGATTCCAAAATTCTTGTCCGGCTGGAATTCGACGATGAACGCCTCGATGTGGCGCTCGGTGCCGCACCGTCGAAGGGTTGCACAATCAGCGCTCGGATTGGCGAAGAGACGTTCATACTTGATGGCATGGCCACGTCGGGACGTGTTGTTATGGAGCCCGACGCTGTCATTGTATTTTCGGATGGCCGGGCCAGCCGGTTCAGTACACCGCGCCCCGACGCTGCTGCAGATGGCGCGGAAGCTGGCGGGCTTGTGAAAGCTCCCATGCCCGGCAAGGTCTTGTCGCTGAACGTTGCTGAAGGCGATGCCGTCACCAAAGGTCAGAAACTGCTTGTGCTTGAAGCGATGAAAATGGAACATGCCCTGACGGCCCCGCGCGATGGTGTGATCGCATTTGTCTCCATTTCGACCGGCGATCAGGTCGGTGAGGGCGATGCACTTGTGACCCTGGTCGAGGACGAAGACGTCGCAGCCTAAAATTACCGCGTCATTCCGGCGCGAGCGTCGCAAGAACCCGGGACCCATGCTGGAACAATCAAGTCACGGAATAGGTTCCGGATCGCGCGCTGTCGCGCGTGTCCGGGATGACGAGGTGGATTTGGCCCAATCCTTGCTCTCCTCATGGGGGAATAATGGAGATGGCCATGAACGGGACAGGCGAAACCACCAAAACAGCGAATGTTGTTTCGGATTGGAGCAATGAGGCGCAGTCCGGCTTTCGGAAGAAGGTTGTGGTTGGCCAACATGATTTGCATACACGCGACGCATTTAGCGACGAAGCTCTGGCGGCTCTGATCGAGCGCCATCCGCGAGACTTGACCGATTTCTGCACGATGGGAGATCTGGACGAGGGCGCGGATAGCTGGCGGGCAGGCGATCCGGGTGATTTATCCGGAATGGAGATGCTGGATGCTGTGCGCGCCGGCAAGCTCTGGATCAATCTGCGTGAAGCGATGACGGAAGATGCGGTCTATCGCCCCCTGTTTGATCAGATGATGGCCGACATGAAGCGGCTCAACCCGGGCTACAAGGCGATGAATGCCGAAAGTGGCATTCTGATCTCCTCGCCCACGGCTCAGGTTTTCATTCACTCGGATGTATCCGAAACAATTCTGTGGCATGTGCGCGGCAAGAAACGCATTCGTGTCTACCCCGCGGAAGCGCCGTTTGTGACGGACGAGCGGATGGAAGCGATACTTCATCTTGAACAAACCGAAGATCTGCCGTTCGAGCCTGAATGGGATGATGAGTGCGAAGCTGTCGATCTTGTGCCGGGCATGTTCACATCCTGGCCGCTGCATGGGCCGCACCGGGTCCAGAATCTGTCAGGCATGAATGTGTCGGTCACAATGGAAATTGTGACTCCGGAATCGATGCTTAAAAACGGCGTTCTGCATGCCAATGGCGTTCTGCGTCGCCGGTTCGGTGTGACTCCAAAATCCTCTACTGCGGAAGGTGCCGGTGCATATCTGAAACTGGCATTCTCCAAGATGGCCAAAAAAATGTGGCGGAATACAAAGCCGATGCCAAAAAGCGAAAAGACATTCGACATCGACACAGCGTCAGAAAGCGGCTTTCGCGACAAGGCCGCCTGAGGCGCTGGATTCCTGACCTGATTCCCGTTATCCCTGCTTTCGGCGGGGCGTTTGACGGGCAAAGGGATTTTGCATGAAAGCTATTGCTGCCATCGCGGCTGCGCTGATGTGTTCAGCCGCCGCTTTTTCCGATTCATCGATTTATCCGCAACCGGTATCTGATGCGCTTGCGATGACGCATGACGCTTCCGACGAGGCTGTTTGGCGATTTACCATGCGCGTTTCCATGAACGATAACAGTATGGACGTCGGCTATGACGGAGCGCAGGACGATGGCGCACAATGGACGTTGTTGTCGCCCGCCAGCCCTGAAACCCTGACTGAAGACCTGTCCGACATGTGGATGGATATGATTACTCCGGATGACACCGAAAACGCGGAAGATGGTGAAGGTGTCGGATTGTCGGTTGGTAGCGATGGCGGGCTGTTTTTTACCGCTGAGACGGCGTCGATGATCGCTGGAAATGTACAGCGTGTGTCTGGCGGTCAGTATTCGTTCGATCCGGATATTGATCCTGAATCCGATGAAAACGATTCCATGGCGGAGCATCTCGATGGAGAATTGGCGCTGGCGTCAGCCGGACATGTCGAACAAATCCGGATATTTGCGCCGGAGAGTTTCAAGCCAAACCCGGCGGCGCGAATCCATGAATTTGAATTGATCATGGACTTTCGGCAATTAGACGGAATGCCTGCACCGATCATGACATCGATGTCCACGGTGGTTGATGTAAGCGCATTGTTTCAGCGACAGCAACAATCCGTCCGATTCGAGTTTTCAGATGTGGAATACGTCGAGCCCTGACTTGGCCTTGCTGATGAAACACCCTAGCTCTGGGGCATGACGGTTCATCTGATCAAATTATGTGTTGGTATCGACACTGTTGAGGAATTGGAGGCGCACCGCCGACAGCGGTCTGCCGAACAGACCGCGCGAAATGAGCCTGTCCAATCGGTACATGTGACACGCATGTCCCCGAAGCGAGCCGTGGAGTTGCTGGACGGTGGAAGCCTTTACTGGGTGATCAAGCGGGTCATCCGGTGCCGCCAACAGATCATATCGCTTGATGAAGTGGTCGGTGAAGACGGCATTAAACGTTGCGCCATTGTCATGGACCCCGAAATCATTCGAACGGCTCCGGCCGCGCGGCGACCGTTTCAGGGGTGGCGTTATCTGAAAATTGAAGATGCGCCTATGGATATCACTGCCCCGGCGGGTGGCGGCGAAAACCTGCCGCCGGAATTACGGAGCAAGCTGATCGAAATCGGCGCCTGGTAAACTTACGGCAACATTGTCGATCAGTCGGGTGTCGCCAAGCCAGACCGCCGCCAATACCCGCGTTGGCTGCCTCGCTGGTCCCCCGGGCAAATGGGCGAGCGTATTTGCGCAACGCGCTTCTATGTAGTCGACCCGATCAAATGCATTTGCTGCCTTGGCTAGCGCTTTTCCCTGTGCGGTTTCCCAATCAAATCCACGCGACAGATCGGTCGCGAAGCCGGTCAGGATGTGGTTGAGGCTGGCCGCTATTCCACGGTCTGACTCAGACAAGTAGGCGTTTCGCGATGACAGAGCGAGACCATCTGCTCCACGAAGCGTTTCACCGGCAACGATCTGGATCGGGAGGTCGAGGTCGGTTACCATTTGCCGGATTACCAGAAGCTGCTGGTAGTCCTTCTCTCCGAACAGGGCGATGTCCGGTTGAACCCGATTGAAGAATTTGGCGACGACAATCGCCACGCCGCCAAAAAAATGTGGTCGGAAATCAGACTCCAAACCTGACGCTGGTCCTTCAAGGATCAAACGCGCTGAGAAACCTTGCGGATACATGTCCGAGGCGCGCGGCGCGTACAAGAGATCGCAATTTGCTTCGGCGAGATATTGCGCGTCCGTGCTCAGCGTGCGCGGGTAAGCATCGAAATCTTCACCGGGTGCGAACTGGGCCGGATTTACGAAAATGCTGACGACGACCCGGTCGGCAACTTTCTGAGCTTTTGAGATGAGTGATAGATGTCCCTGGTGGAGCGCACCCATCGTTGGAACAAAGGCGATTTTTAGCCCCTGGCTTCGCCAGTCAGCGACGGTTTCCCGTAGTCTGAGCGTGTCGGCCGTGGCCGGCAGGGGCAGGGACAATAATTCACTCATATGCGGCGGATAATGCGACTTGGCTCTGGACGCAAGCCATGCGACTCGCGCTACACACGAAACATGATCCGTTCTGGCCTCCTTATTCTCCTGGGACTTTCGCTGACCGCATGTGCGAGTATCGGTCGCGATCCGGCATTGCGGGCTCCGACACCTGTCGCATCGTCGACTGCGGCGCAAATGGCGGCGCGACTGGCGACCGATCTGGATAATCGATCCAGACAGTCACCGGCCTCGCTTGAAGCTGTTGAAGATGAAATGCGAAGATTGGCGCTGCGATTGGCTGCACCTGTGGAGCCTTTGCCTGATCCTGACCCTGTCGCGCCTGACCCTGTGGGCGGTACCAGCCTGTTTCACGCCATTCACCTCGCGTCATACCGGGTTGAAGGCAATGCGATAGCGGGCTGGGAATCCTTGCAGTTGTTATTCCCCGACCTCCTGGCATCACGCCATGCGCGGCTGGAAGCGGTTGAACTGGGTTCGCGGGGAGAATTCCTGCGTTTGAAAGCCGGACCCTTCGATACGCGAGCCGATGCTCGCACTGCCTGTGTAACAATCGAAGCGGCGGGTGGATGGTGTGCCGTGACAGATTTTACCGGTCGCGACCTGCCGCGTTAATATTCATCACAATTCGCCTCGCGCGTTGGCGGTGGCATCGGACTTGCTCTATAAGGCCTATGCAATTTGACCCTTATTCGGTGTTCCAATGAATTTCTCGATGCGCGCGGATACGCTCGACCGGTTTCGCAATATTGGCAAAACAAATGGTGCCCATCTCATCGTGGTCGGCAACGAGAAGGGCGGGGCCGGGAAATCAACGGTTGCGATGCACCTGTCCATCGCGCTCATGCGCATGGACAAAAGCGTCGGTGTGATCGATCTCGATCTGCGACAGCGCACCTTTGGTCGCTATTTGCAGAACCGCCGCGATTGGGCAGAGCGTTACGGTGTCGAACTGCCGATCCCAACAGAGGGGCGTGTATCTGCCAGTGAATTGCGAAATCTGGATGAATCTGAAGTCGAAGAGAATGCCCGGTTTCAGGCAGTTCTCAGCGAGTTGAAAACCAGGCACGATTTCATCATCGTTGATGCTCCCGGATCAGACACCCACTATTCGCGCCTTGCGCACGCTGTTGCCGACACCATCATCACACCCGTAAATGACAGCTTTATAGATTTTGACTTGTTGGCGGAAATCGATGCGGAAACCTTTGAGGTCGGCAAACCCAGCGTTTACTCGGAAATGGTCTGGGACTGCCGTAAAAAACGAGCAGGCCGCGATCGTAAATCCATCGACTGGGTCGTAATGCGCAATCGTATGTCTCAGCTTGATGCCCGCAATAAACGGCGGGTTGGCGACGGGTTGCAAAAACTATCAGAGCGAATTGGTTTCCGATTGGCGCCGGGATTTGCCGAGCGGGTCATTTACCGCGAACTTTTCCCTCTTGGCCTTACCTTGCTCGATTTGACAGAAGACGGCTCCAGCGTTGCCTTTTCAATGAGCCATGTGGCCGCTCGCCAGGAATTGCGCGATTTGCTGGGCATGCTTAAATTGCCTCAGCTGGCGGACACAAAGATTTCCTTCTGATGCCTTTTCTCCTGCTGGGCTTTGCCGCCCTTGTCATTCTTGTGTTGGTGTCGCGGGCATTTGCACGCATGAAAACCGTCGAAGCTGCGCGATGGTCGAGAATTACGCTCGGACTGGCGGCAGCAATGTTCGGTGGATTGCTGACATTGCGTGGTCTCGCGATGATCGGTGCCCCACTGGCCACTTTCGGCGTGGGCCTGATGGCGGTCGGGGCCGGATTTCGTCCCAAACCCGGCAGCAAGCAAAAATCGACCACAGGCGGCGTTGCGACACGCATGACCCGCGACGAGGCGCTTGACGTGCTGGGACTGGATGCCGATCCAACCGAAGAAGATATCCGAGCTGCATACCGGACATTGATGAAGCGGGTTCACCCGGATGCGGGTGGGACGGATGGATTGTCGCGACGCATAACGGATGCCCGCGATCTGCTCTTAAAGAACTAGCTGCCTGGCGCGACGGCGAAACAGGGTTCGTCCCGCGTTGCAAGTCGTGCACAGATGGATCGTGCAGAGCTGGCACTCATATTTATAAAGCGGGCGCGAAAGAGGGTTCGCCCGTTTGATTCAAACTGCGGCGTGTGCATGTCGGCCGCGACGATTTCCTCGGAAATTTCTCTGATGGTTTCAAGCCGCGCCCGCGCCGCTGCCTCATCCGCATATGCGCCGACCTGCACCGACCAGCCGGATGGCACGCCCGGTAGCTCCGGTGTACGTTGGACGGACGATGGAGGCGGGCCCAGATCTTCCGACATTTCAATTCTAAGCGCGGGCAGGGTCTCCCCGTCGCCCTGAGCAACAGGCAGGGCCAGATCCAGAGCCGCGATCTGCGTAGCGATAATGTCCTGCTCGCGGATCGGGTTCAAACGCGGTGTCAGATCGCGTGCGGCCACGATCAGCGCCTGGCGATTATCCAGCGATCTATAGGCCGCATTGATCAATTGCTCGGCGTGGGCATCGCGATACGCTGCCGTCGGGCCGCCCATGACCACCGCGACAAGACGCCGACCGTCCCGATTGGCGGTCGTGGCAATATTAAAACCTGATGCGCGGATATAGCCGGTTTTCATTCCGTCGACGCCTTCAACGCGACCGATCAGATTGTTGTGAGACCGATAGGTCCGACCGCCATAGGAGAAACTGCGTTCGGAGAAGTAGTGCATGTATTGCGGAAAATCCCGTCGCAGAGCGAGTGTTAGTCGCGCCATATCCCGGGCTGTTGTGACTTGCCTTGAATTTGGCAGTCCGGAGGCATTCCGGAATGTTGTGTTCGACAGTCCAAGCTCTCTGGCACGGGCGGTCATTTCGACGGCAAAAGCGCGCTCGGTCCTG
>BQJI01000006.1 GCA_021604625.1 Hyphobacterium sp.
GCTCGACGGTGCGGTTGCCGTCCGCATCCAGATCGCCGACATCGCGGCCATCATTGTTGTTGGTGGCGATATCGCCATTGGTATCGCCGAGCACGATGAAAGAGCGTACCGGGCCATCGGTTTCCGGAAGGCCACGCCGAACGTCGATCTCACCGCGACCCGGCACGATTGTATCGATTTCCCAGTCCGTATCGGTATAGCTCGCCGTTGCGCGGGTGGGCGAGACAATGCGTTCAATATTGCCGCCATCGGGATTGCACCACAGGCGCAAGCGCTGGGAGACACGTCCGCGTGTATGATCAGGGCGGGTTTCCTCGGCGATCATATCAACTTGCGCAAACAGGCACGGCCCTTCGGCGCTGACGTCTGCGGACAACTGGACGCGCGGGCCATTGCCGCCAAATTCTCCATCGCCGCCGCCATCGCGAATGGCCCAGAGCCGGCCACTTGGTCGCGGCTCGACATGAATCGTCTGGCGGGTGATCGGCGGTGCCGTATATTGAATTGTGGTGACCGCCGAAACCGTCGGGCGCGGCTGAATGGCCGTCGGGTTTGGCGTTGGCGGGCGGTTGATCTGCTGGGGTGAAACCGGACGGCGAATGACTTGCTGTATCTGGGGGCTGACCTGCTGCACACGCGGCGTCGCAGCGCTTTCATTGCAACGGGCGAGCTGGACAGCATTCAGGCGCGATGCGGGATGACCGTATTCCGAGACGCGCCCGACAATGGCCGCCAACTGGGCGCATGCCCCGACGCCGGGCTGTGTCCACGGGCCGGATATGCGGCAGGCATTGCCGGAACAGGCCCAGGTGAGAGAGCCAGCGCGAACCTGGCCAGACTGTAGAACATCTGACGCCGTTCGCGCCGTATAGTTATAGGTCTGGGCGTAAGTGGGCGCGCTCAGTAGGACGGCCGCCAGCATGATCAGAAAACGCATAATTATTCCCCTGTCCCGATCCCCGCGACAAAGACATTAACCGAAACAGGGGTATTCGCCTAACGCGTGAAAAACCGCTCATCCTGTCAGGGTAATCCGGGCGATAGTATCTGCATGCCGGGACCGAAGCCCCCATCCGGGCGCGGCGTGAAACCGAAGCGCGCATAAAAGTCTTCCTGACCCTTGGCGCACATCAGCATAATCGACGCAGACGGGAATTTCGTCCGTATCTGACCGAGCAAATTGTGCATCATCTGCTCGCCAATTTTCTTTCCCCGGAATTCGGGCCTGACGATGACGTCCTGAATATAGACATACATCGAATCGCCGAAGGCCCGGCAAAAGCCGATGGTTTGCTTCGTCTCATCCATTGCCGTAACGCTGGCAACAGAACCGGACAGACAACAACGGGCAATGGCCGGCGACACTTCGCCCCAGCCGCAGGCTGCTCTCATGGATACAAAATCCCTGACCGGCGGCGCGGCGCCCAGATATGTGATCGTCATGGCATGATCCTGATCAACAACACACCGAACCGGGTATCAACGGCTTTGTATTCGAGCCAGTAAAAAGGGCGCGATCAATGACCGCGCCCCGAAAACAGACATATGGCGCATTGCTTAATTCATACGCTCCAGCGCGACAGCTGTGGCTTCACCGCCGCCAATGCAAAGCGAGGCCACGCCTTTGGTCTTGCCATGCTTTTCGAGCGCGGCCAGCAAAGTCACCATGATGCGCGCACCGGAGGCCCCGATGGGATGGCCCAGCGCACATGCACCACCATTGACGTTGAGAATGTCGTGGCTGATGCCGAGTTCTTTCATTGCAATCATCGGCACAACGGCGAACGCTTCGTTGATTTCCCAGAGATCGACATCGCTGGTTGACCAGCCAGCCTTGTCCAATACCTTGCGCATGGCCGGAACCGGGGCGGTGGTGAAATAGGCGGGCTCGTGGGCGTGTGCCGCAGTTGCAACAATTTTCGCCAGCGGCTTGAGGCCACGACGTTCGGCTTCCGATTGCTTCATCAGCACGAGGGCAGCCGCACCGTCAGAAATCGCGGATGCGTTCGCCGCTGTGACCGTGCCATCCGGTGTGAAAGCCGGGCGCAGGCTCGGGATCTTGTCCGGCATGGCGCGGCGCGGCAATTCATCTGTATCAACGGTGACATCGCCTTTACGGCCCTTGATCGTGACCGGGGTAATCTCTCGCTTGAAATCACCTTTTTCGGTGGCCCGTTGCGAACGCGCCAGTGTTTCCAGCGCATAGGCATCCTGCTGTTCGCGCGTGAACTGGTATTCATTGGCGATCATGTCGGCATACACGCCCATCGGCTTGTGCTCATAGGCGTCGGTCAGACCGTCCTGGGCCATGTGATCCTTGATGACGTCATCGCCATATTTGGAACCGGTCCTGTGGTTGGGCATCATGTGCGGCGCGTTGGTCATGGATTCCATCCCGCCGGCAATGATAACGGCCGCATCGCCTGCCATCAGCGAGGCGCGCCCCATGATCGCGGCCTGCATGCCGGACCCGCACATCTTGTTCAACGTCGTGGCTTCGACAGATTTGGGAAGACCCGCCTTGATCGCCGACTGGCGGGCCGGTGCCTGTCCCTGACCAGCGGGCAGGACATTGCCCATGTAAATCATCTCGACATCGTCGCCTGACACACCGGCTTCTTCCAGTGCCGCCTTGACGGCAATCGCGCCGAGTTCATTCGCCGACACAGCGGCAAGATCACCGAGCAAGCCACCCATCGGGGTGCGGGCCATGCCGACGATGACAATTGGGTCTTCCTTGGAACTCATGATCAGTCACTCCTGGGTGGACTCATGAAATGGGAATTCGGGGGCGCATGTGAAAGGGGCGCGGCGGGTTTCGTCAAGCCTGCTCGCAGAGGAAAATGCTGCACTGCACATAAAGACGGCAGAAGCCGCGTCGGCAAATGCCGGGAAATTCGCGGCTTTTCCTTGATCGCGGACTGGTTTATGCCCACGCGGGATCGGGGGAACTTCATGTCCAGAGTCAAAGGTCGGCCAAGCCGGCGATCATTTCTGCGCACCGTTGTAGGCGGCGCAGCTCTCTCGGGGGCGACCTCCATCATCAATGGCGCGCCCGCACAAGTCCGGACCTGGAGCGCCAATGAGGCAGCATGCGCGTCCGGTGTGACCGACAGTGATCGCGGGGCGGAAGCCGATCCGGCGGGCAATGGGCGCGGTACGGGTGTGACTGATTCTGACAGCGGCGAGAGCGCGGACCGCGGCGGATACGGGCAAGGCACAGGCGTCAGCGATGAGGATTCGGGTGAAACCGCAGATCGCGCCGGATATGGCAGCGGGCCGCGCGCCGTAACCGATCGCGATCACGGTGCCCATGCCGATCCGGTGGGGGAAGGTCGCGGGCGCGAACGCCATACGGATACAGATGTCGGTTTTGGGTCAGACCCCATCGGGCGCGGAGCAGGCGAAAACCGCCGTCGTCCCGGCTCCTATCGTCCTTGCCGACAGGAACCCGCTGGCACGGATGAGGGCGATCAATGAGTGAGGTCCGGGAATTCGACCCCGGCCTGTCGGAAATCACAGCCCCTGCCGCCGCGCGGCTGGAAGGCATCGACTTTGCTCGCGCCGTCGCTTTTCTCGGCATGATGATGGTGAATTTCCACATCTACATACATAACGCCGATACGGATCCTGTCTGGGCCACCCAGCTTGCCAGCCTGTTTTCCGGGCGAGCCGCGGCAACATTCGTCTTCATCGCCGGTGTCGGCACCGCCCTTCTGACGGCGCGATGGCGGAGAACACGTGATCAGACCGACCGGCGGTCTGCGCGGCTTTCACTGCTTAAGCGGGGCCTGTTTCTCTTCATTGTCGGCGTTTCGTTCCGGGCACAATGGCCCTATGATATCCTGCATTTCTATGGTGCTTACCTGGCGCTGGCGGCACTGGTTTTCACTCTGTCGGCGCGCTGGATCATCCTGCTCGCCATCCTGACGGCGTGCGGCTTTGTCGCGCTCTATCTCGCTCTGCCGCCTTTGACCGGCATTGACTACTGGGAGAGCCCCGGCTTTGACGCGCCGGGGGCAGCCATCCGCGATGTATTCTTCACCGGGCATCACCCGGTTTTCCCGTGGTTTGCTTTCTTTTTGGCAGGGCTGGCCGTGGGACGGATCGATCTGCATAAACCGGCCAATCAATGGCGGCTCCTGATCGGCGGCGTCGTGCTTATCTCACTCGCCAAAGCGATCAAGTTCGCGGCTCTGGATCTGAATTATGTGAAGCTGATGCCGGTCGAGGAATGGGGATTTGCCCTGCCTTATATCGCCGATCTGTTGGGCTCCTCCGCCTATCCGCCGACACCGATATACGTGATGTTCGGCCTCGGTGTCGGGCTCATTGTCCTCTCGCTGTCGCTGATGCTTTGCGCCTCGGAATCGCGGCGCAAATTGGTTCAGCCGGTCATCCATGCCGGACAAATGGCATTGACGCTCTATCTCGGTCACGTCTTCATCGGCGTCACCGGAATTGAATGGTTTTTGCCCCGTGAAATGGAATCAACCTTCTGGCTCTATGGTATCGTCATCGCTTTCTTCATCGCGTCGGTAGTCTTCGCGACGTTATGGCGGACGCACTTCAAACGAGGACCGGTTGAATGGGCGATGCGAAGACTGGTGGATTGATAGCGGCGTTTCGCTTTCCCGACGCCCGTGCGTGGACGGAAGCGGCCATTCTCTTCATGATCTTCGCAGGGCTTGCCGCGCTCATCGGCATTGGTAGCGGATTGTTCGAGGATTCTCCGCACTTCGATACTTCGCTTTTGGTCACCGCTGTGGTGGCCGTTTTTATCCCGGCAATGGGTGAAGAGCTGGTCTTTCGGGTATGGTTGCTGCCTTGGCCGGCTGGACTTGCCATCCCTCCTTCGAGGCCGACTACGTCGGCACCTCAGGATGAGGTTGAAGGTAAGTTTTCCAACCCACCTCATGCTGAGGTGCGAGCGAAAGCGAGCCTCGAAGCACGTCTGCTATTTATTCTCCCCAGCCTCGCTCTTTTCGTCCTCTGGCATCCGGTTCAGGTCTGGCTCGGATTGCCATTGGCGCAGGCCGTGTTTCTTGACTGGCGATTTCTGATTACCGCCGCTTTGCTGGGCATTGCCTGCACGATCAGCTGGCAAAGATCCGGCTCGATCTGGCCCGCGATCGCGATCCATTGGGCAGCAGTCGTCGGATGGAAAGCGCTGCTCGCCTAGGCCACGCGCTGCGGGTCGTCGCGGTCGAGCGCGATGGCGGCGGCAATAATCTCGTCCAGTCCAGCATCGACCTCGGCCAAGGCATGTACTTTCACATGACGCAGGGATTTTCCCGTCCCTTCAATGCGCGGAAATTCGGGTGCCAGCGTCGCGCCATACCAGAGCTGGAAATTGACGTGGGCCGTTTGTGCGGCAATCGAGAAGATGCGCTCATTGCCCGAATAACAGGGAAAGCCCCAGGCGAGCGTTTCGGTCAGGTCAGGACCGGCCTTGCGGATGGCCTCACGCAGCGCCAGCGCGATGGGGGCGAGGCTGTCCTCAAGTTTGGCGAAATAGGCGTCGGGCGTTTTGGTCATGGCAGGAGAATAGCAATTCAAAACTGCTGCCGAAAGGCGGGCTCAGACGTTGATCAATTTGCCGCGCGCGTCTCCGGATAATACCAGACCGATGCGATCAGGCCGTTTTCAATCCGGTAGACGGCCAGCGCTGTCTGGTTGCGTGCTTCACCACCCGCCGTCATCCAGCTTGCCGATTCCCGCACAGCGATATGGTCACCATCCACCATGAACGACAGGATTTCGGATCGGGCCGATGGAAGCGCGGTAAAATAATCCTGCATCGATTGTGCCAGGCTTTCCACGCCATTCACTTCACTGCTCGACCCATCAGCCGACAGGTAGATAACGCGAATATCGTCGCTCACCCAATCGGCCATTGCCTCCGAGTCGTGCGCGTTGAAAGCTTCGAAAAATGCTGTCAGCACAGCATTTCGAGATGCCTGGTTGGCTTGCGCGGACGCCGGAACCATCATCACAGCAAGAAATGCAAAAGCACCGAATATGTTCTCTAACCGCATGATTTTTCCTTCCTAAATCGTGCCCGTAATCCAGCCGCCGCCGAGAACGCGATCCCCGCCATCGGCAGGTGAATAGAAGACCGCCGCCTGTCCGGGGGCAACGCCTTCTTCGCCTTCATCGAGCAACAGGCTGGCCTTGCCGTGCGTCATCTGCATCACCGCAGGAACTGGCGGGCGGGTCGAACGCACCTTCACCAGAATGGGCGCGCCGTCATGCGCGGCGAAATCACCTTCGCCGAGCCAGTTGACCTCGTGCAGTCTGATTTCCTTCACCGTCAGCGCTTCGCGCGGACCGACAATGACCTGGCGTTGGTCCGGATTGAGTTTCACCACATAGAGCGGTTCGCCGGTGGCGATGCCGAGCCCGCGTCTCTGCCCCACGGTAAAGCGCAATACACCGGAATGCGTACCCATGACGCGGCCATCAATGTGAATGACATCGCCGGGCTCGGACGCGCCGGGGCGCAGTTTTTCAACGATATCGGCATAATTACCATCCGGCACAAAGCAAATGTCCTGACTGTCCGGCTTGTCGGCAATGGCCAGACCAAAGGCCTCGGCCAATGCGCGGGTCTGATCCTTGTTGAGCGAGCCCAGGGGAAAGCGCAGATAATCGAGCTGTTCTGCCGTTGTGGCGAACAGAAAATAGGATTGATCCTTGCCCGGATCGGCCGCGCGACGAAGCTCTGCCCCGTTCGGGCCGTCAACGCGCTGGATATAATGCCCGGTTGCCATGCAGGCCGCGCCCAATTGCTTGGCCTGTTTGAGGAGATCGGCAAATTTCACGCGCTCATTGCAACGCACGCAGGGGATGGGGGTGAATCCGGCGAGATAGGTGTCGGCGAACTCGTCCATCACCGCTTCCTTGAAGCGGCTTTCATAGTCGAGCACATAATGCGGGAAACCCATTTCCTCGGCGGCGCGGCGGGCATCATAGATGTCCTGCCCGGCACAGCACGCACCCTTCTTCTTGATGGCCGCGCCGTGATCGTAAAGCTGGAGGGTGACCCCCACCACGTCATAGCCGGCCTTGTGAAGCAGGGCGGCCGTCACGGTGGAATCCACCCCGCCCGACATGGCCACAACCACGCGGTGATCGGACGGCTTGCCGCCCAGACCCAATATGTCTCCATCGAGACCGAATTCACGGATGAGGGTATCGGCGCGGCTATCGCGCGCGCGCGTCAAAGTCGTCGTCATATGCGTCTCCCACGGGGTCAAGGCCCGAAGCAGTCGTTAAAGGAGGCGCGAATATAGGGGAAAAGTGGCAGTTTTGGAAGGGCTATTCCCGCCGGGCTTCGACGGAATCGGTAATGAACCAGTCAGTACCGGGATAGCGACGTTCGATTGTCTGGCGATAATGATCATCCGAGACGCGGTCCATGCGGGTGCGCGAGTCGAACGCGCCGTGCTGATCCTCACCCGAAAACGTTGATTCAAAGCCGGTATCGGTGAGCGTGATGGCCTGATCAGAGTCGATCCAGCGATTATTGCGCCCGTCGAAAAACCGGACCGAGTAGAGGTTTTCTGTCGGTTCAAATGTGGTGATGACGGTGCCGATCCAGTCACCGGTTTCATTATCAACCCAATAGGAGCGCATGCCCAGCCCGTCGAATACGCGGGTGGTGGTGACCGAGAAATGCTTCGTTGTGGACTGCCCCGGCCCCTGAACCAGGAAGTTTTCGAGCTGCCATCTTCCTTCCTGATAGGCGAAATTGTCGAAGAACTCCCGCGCAGCGTGATGTGGGTCGTAATCGATCTGCTGCGCGACAGCTGTGCCGGGCAATGCCAGAAACCAAAGCAGAGTGATCACTCTCATTATGTACAATCTCCGGAAATTTATATCATCAACCGAGAAGTATGAGGTTCATTCTTGCTTGTAATCTGACAATTTCGTGAAATGGCACCTACCTCAAGAACGGCAATAACGACACCTGGCTGAGAACGGAGAATGTCTGAGCCGCGACATCGACCGCCGTCTGGGCTTGCTGGAAGCGCGTTGCCGCAGTGGCCATATCGGCATCCTCCAACCCGCCGATCAGGCTGGTCAGGTAATCCGATTTCTGCTGTTGACTGGCGATCATGTTTTCGACGCGCGATTGCTGGGCGCCGTTTTCGCCAACGATGTCGCCTATCGCATCGAATGCGGTCATGACGTTGGCGATTTCACCCTGAAGATAGGCTTGCTGGGTATCGGTCAACGGGCCGTCGAGCGGACCATTCGCCCCGGCATCAAATTCCGCCAGACGTTTGAACGCCGCCATCAGGTCTTCGCCGACCTCGCTGGCGAGAATACCCACTTCCAGCGTCACCTGGTCATCGAGCTTGGCGACCGGGCGGCGATTGGAATTGACAAATACATCCGCTGCGGTCGGCGCGGCCACAAGATCATCGAGCGAGGTGGCAGAAATCGGCGCCGTATCAGTTCGTGTGCCACCAAAAACATAACCGCCGGCATATTGGGTCGAGAGCGCATTGCGCGCGTTTTCAAACGCTTCGCGCGCCTGACTCATAATGTGGGTGCCATCAATGGTCGTCATGGCAACGCGCAGATCGGTCGCCGCATCAGTCAGCTGATCGAGGGCGATCGAGGTGATTTCCATCCGGCTTTCAACGCGCTCGGCGGTAAATTTATAGGCATCTGCGCGATCCCGGGCACCATAGGCTGCGGCAATCGATTCCGCCTTGTGACCTGCGCCTTTCAGATCCGGATAGAGTTTTCCGCTGGCCAGTTGTTGCTGGGCTTCAAACACATTGCGCTGCGCCTTCATCAAATCGAGAAGCGCGGTCTGTGAAGCAGCGGCGGTCGCGATGCGGGTCATCTCATCACTCCTAGATCAGGCTCAAAAGCGTATCGGTCAGTTCTTTTGCGGTCTGCAGAAGCCGGGCCGAAGCGTTATAGGATTGCTGGAACAGCGTCATGTTGGCGAGTTCTTCATCGAGGCTGACGCCTTCGACATCAGCGCGTTTCTGATCGGCAGCGGATTTCAGCGATTGTGCCGATGCCATGGCGCGCTCTGCACCGGCAGCGCGAGATCCGACATCGCCCGCAATCCGGGCGGCAAAGTTTTCAAGCGTTGCCGTGCTGGCGGAAAAACGGCCGGCCGCGCCAAAACTGCGCTGGCGGGTCAATGCTGCCTGCAAGGCATGTCCACCACGACTATCGCCCGCCGCAATCACGAAATCGCCGACCGCCGGCGAACCGGCTAGGTCGAGCCTGGCCAGGGAAAGCTGCGAGGAATCAGCGCGAATGCGTGATGCGACTTGCGGCAGATCGGTCCGGTTGGCTGTCGCCGCAAGATCAACGCCAAACATCTGGCTGAAGGAAAGGCCGGTATTGCCGCGTTCCGTCGTATCGGTGACGAGTTCGACCTCGAAACTGCCATAGCCGGATGTGGGCGTCTGAACGAGCTCACCCGATGCGTTCAGACTGAAGGTGGCATAGCGCCCGAGACCGGAAACCGTATCGTTCAACTGCGTCAGAAGATCGTTGAAGCTGGTGCCGCCGATACTGATGGAGACGTTCTGGGCGATGGTGCCCTGAGCGGAATTGACGCGAAACTCCAGCGTTTCACCGGCGGTGAAACCATGTGCGTCGGTCGATGTGAGCCCGCTCTGGAAAAACAAGGGGCGTTGCGATTCCACCAGATCATTGAGTCCGAAGAAATGCGCAAATCCACGCCCGCCGCGATCGGAGGGCGTGGTTTCGTCCTGCAAGGTCGCGACGCCGCTGCCGGTCGTGGCTGAAACCGTCATTTGCCCGTCCGCGAATGTTGCGCTGCCATCTGCGCCCAATGCCGTGTTCAACGCCGAAACGAAATCCGCAATTGTGGTTCCGCCAAACGCGGTTGCTGCGGCACCATCAACGCTGAGTGTACCGGCGTCGAAATCGACATCGATCTGCTTGGCCAGAGCGCCATTGCTGTCGACGACCGCGACCGTTGTGGCACCGGTAAAGCCAAGGGCGTCGGTTGTCAGCAAGCCGGTGTTTCGGCCTGCGAGGGTGGTGGGCGGCGGATAGGCGGTTGAATCATTGTGCTCACGGTTGATCGCATCGGCTGCGCCGGAGACCATTTCGGCGATCTCTTCCATCAGGATTGGCAGCTCTATGTCGCGCAAATCCATGTGCGCTTTCAGTTCGCCAGACCCGATATGGGAATTGAAATCCATTTGGGCCGTGCCATTTGCCGCCTGGATTGTAATCCGGGCGTAATCCACGCCGGCCGCGCCTGTCCCCGATGGCGCATAGCCCAGCACAGACGGTCCGTTTTCAACCAGCGGCACACCATCGGATGTTGAAACAAACGTCCGGCCATCGCCGTTTGTGGTGGTTCTGATGTCGATATATTTTGCCAATTCGTCAATCAGCTCGGCTTGCCGGTTCTGGGCGCCTGTCGAATCTGCTGCAGCGGCGGAGAGCGATTGCACTTCTCCGTTCAACGCCGAAAGCTCGGTTGTCAGCTCATTGATCCGGCCAATGGTCGAGCCGATACGGGTATCGGATTCCTGGCGAAGGACGCGAAGTTCGCTGTTCAGACGGCGGCCTTCGTCAAAGAAGGATTGCAGATCCGATGCGACCGACAGCCTTGAGACGCTGAGTGATGGATCGATTGCAGCAGAAGAAATCGACGAAAACGCCTGATTGAGACGCGAGAAGATCGAACCCTGATCGTCGAAAGTTCCGACTTGCGCCTGAAAACGATCGAGTGACTGGCCGAGAATTTCGGCAGCCGAAGCCTGCGACGTCGCCCGAACAGAGGCGGCTTGCAGAAACGCATCGGCGACGCGAACAACACCGGAAACGCTGACGCCGAACCCGCGACCGTCGATAACGCGCGTGGTGAAGTTTGCTTCCGTCCGCGCATAGCCCGGCGTGTTGACATTGGCGACATTGTTGGAGGCCGACCGAATGCCGACCTGACTGGCCTGCAGGCCAGACAATGCACTTCCAAGAATTGAGCTCAGCGACATGCCGCCTCCTTCGCCAGATTACCGTGTGACGGGTAGAAACATGCCGGGTAGCGGGCAGTTATTGCCGAGGAAATCGGGTAAAACAGCCGCACCGAATGAACGTGCAACTTCCGCTTACCTTTTGATTTTACTTCACTATCTAGCATTTCCTGTCCCACGGCCACAGCAATGGCCAATTTGTGTGGTGATGAACGTCGCAATGCGGGGGCCAGATCAGGCCACGGTCGGTGCTGGATGTTATTTCGGTTCACCCGGCAGATTCAGCCACGCGGACGCGGCGATTCCTGCCGAGCGGTATAATTCGACCCACAGCCGTTCCAATTTTTTGAAGTGTAAACAATAGCTTATATAGTTACCGAACTGGCACGCAGTTTGCGACTCCGTTATGTGGGTGCGTGGGCCAACGGGGTTCACGCTGCATGGGAGACACAGGACGGAATGGACTCGATCGCTTCGATCCTGCCGCAAATTGCCAGCGCCAATGGCGCGACCGGCAATGCTGCGCCTGAAGCTGCAGAGTCCGGATTGTTCGCCTCTTTGCTGGCAGCTCAAACGACACCGGTATCGCCGGTTCCCGCCGTCAATCCGCGTCCCCAGGGCGACACCCGCTTTGCACCTCAATCGTCCACATCCGAAACCGGCTCCGTTCTGGCCAGTCTGACCACATCTTTGTCAACGCCGTCGCCTGCTGCCTCCTCCACCACAGGAAACCCGGCAGAGACAGCGATCCCAGCGGTGAATATGTTACTGGCTGGCGATGGAGATTTGGCGGTGCAAGTCAACGCTGAACCGGCAGGGATGCAGGCAATGGCCAATGCAGGCGGCGTGACGGCAGCGCCAATACAGGCACAAACGGCTGAGAAGTTATCCGCCACAATTGCCGCCAAGTCGGGCCAGAACGAAATGGACATCCCGGCTATAAATACCAAGTCGGGTCAAAACGAATTGGACATCCCGGCTATAAATAGCAAGATGTCCCCGGATGATGGCAAGCAGGAGTCTGGTCCGGAGGCCGCACAGCAATCCAAGTCTGCCTCAATTGAGGGTGTCCGGACAGCAAGCCAATGGGATAACGCAACAAGAATACCCGTCTTTCCCGCGCCGTTGGCTGAGACATCCGCGCCATCATCACCCGCAACGCTTGTGTCACCAACAGCGTCGCTCACGCCCACGCTACCACCTTCGGCGACAGCCACTCAGGCGGGTGATGCTGCGCAACAACCGCCGAACATAAATGACAAATCTGTCTCCTCCCTTCCGCTGGCTGAGACGCGGCCGCCTTCACCGGCGTTTGCCATCGCTTCCTTGCCTTCAACGTCTACGGTTGCAGATGCTGCCTCCCAGAGCAGCCAGTCGATGCCGGAACCTGCTCTGTTAAACGAGATTCAAGCGGGTGTGCGGGCCCGTAGAGACTCGGCACCCACCGATCGGGCTGCCGACACGATTGCCATGTCAGGTCGAAAATCAACCGGCAACAGCGAGGCTGCGGGCAAGAAATCAATAGTGCCTGAAATCAAATCAACGCCGTCAACTCAACCTCCGACGGTGTCCGCACCTCAAATGCAATCGCCGCAGGTGGATCGCCAATCCGATGTGGCGCGCCTGACTGCAATGGGCGATAGACCCACGCCGCCGCCTATCACCGGAATGACGACAACCGAGGCCGATGCAGATAGCGAGCGGGTGGATCTGTCGACTTTGCGCGCTACCGATGCCAGCCGGACAGCCGAACGTCCCGCAACAGCAGCGGGAACGGCACGTTTCACACCGACCAATGCAGGCTCACTAGCGGCGCAGATTGCCGCCAAATTCCAGAATGGCGATCGCAAATTTGCCATCCGCATGGACCCGCCGGAGCTTGGCAAGATCGAAGTCAAGCTTCATGTCGGCAACGACAATCGCGTCCACGCTATTTTGAGCGCGGAGCGGCCGGAGACGCTGAATGATATGCGCCAGTATGCGCGCGATCTGGAACGCGCCCTCGAAGACGCCGGCCTACAACTCGAAAATGACGGATTGTCTTTCGAATTGTCCCAAGGCCAAGAGAATGCCGATGAAAACCAGACTGGACAGGATGCATTTTCAGACCTCGAATTTGCCGAGGACGTATCCGGTCCGGTTACAGCCGCTGCCGTGGCTGCGGAGCTTTACGGCTTCCGTCTGACCGCGCCATCCGGCGTCAATATAAGATTGTAGGAGTTCGAGATGGCAGAGATTGACGCATTAGGTGCCGCTTTCGGGTCGCAAACCGCGAACTCGCAAACCTCACTGGCGAATAATTTCGAAATGTTCCTGACGCTTCTGACTGAACAAATGAAAGCGCAGGACCCACTCAATCCGCTCGATTCCACCGAATTCGTGAACCAGCTTGTGAATTTTTCAAGCGTGGAACAGGAAATCCGGTCCAATCAGAATCTGGAATCGCTGATTTCCATACAGGCGGCTTCCGCGCAAGGTGCTGCAGTTGGCTTTATCGGTCGTGAAGCGACTGTCGGTTCGCCCGATGCGTCCCTGACTGAGGGTTCGGCGGAATGGACCTATGTGATGCCGGAAAACAGTCAGGGCACTTTGCTCTCGGTTCAGGATTCCAGTGGCCGAACTGTGGCGACCTTTGAAGGCGAAGCCACCACCGGCACGCATACCTTTGAATGGAATGGCGAAGATCAGACCGGAAATGCCATGAATGACGGCATCTACACGCTGGAAATCTCAGCCGTGAATGGCGACGGCGTTCCTATTCAGCCTGACATTCTGACCACCGCCCGCGTGACGGGCGTGGATTTTTCAGGTTCTGAAGTCGTGGTCGAACTGGACGGTATTTTTGTCCGTTTATCTTCGGTTAGAAGCCTGCGAGAGGCAGGCGCAATTTAATATCGGGTCCATAAGAACCCGACGCTTGGCGGCAAGAATTCTGCCGGGTGATGATCAAAGCAGAACGCTCCTCATAAAACTCAGGGAGCAAAATATGAGTATCAATTCAGCCCTTTGGGCCGGTGCGTCCGGTCTGCTGGCAAATTCAAGCGCTTTGGCCGCCGTTTCGGACAATATCGCCAACGTCAACACGGTCGGTTACAAACGTGCGCAAGCGGTATTTTCGCCGATGTATGAATCCTACGGTGTAAGCTCACGCTACGCTGCGGGGGGTGTCACCACGAGTAACCGCTTTCAGATTTCCACGGGCGGACTATTAACTCCGGGCTCCGCTCCGACCGATCTGGCAATAGCCGGTGATGGTTTCTTCGTTGTCCGACCTGTTGCGGGCAATGTGGAAGGGACCGACGCAGTTCTCTTCACGCGGTCCGGCGCCTTCTCGGCTGATTCGCAAGGCAACCTCAGAAACGATGCCGGGCTTTTCCTTTTTGGGTGGCCGGTCGCAGCCGATGGCACGGTGACGGCAAACCCGTCCGATCTGTCCGGGCTGGAAGCGATTAATCTGTCATCCATCGGCGGTGCAGCAGAAGCCACAACCCTGTTGGGCGTAAATGGTAATCTGCAAGCAAGCCAGGTCATATCTGCGGATGAAGCCACCTATGACGCGACGGTCAGCGGTACAAATATGGCATCAGGCACTGTCACACCCGATTTCCAGCGCTCCATTCAAATCTATGACTCTCAAGGCGGCGCAAGAACGATCACGCTGTCTATGCTGAAAAGTGCCACTGCAAATGAATGGCATGCTGAACTACATGTTACGCCGTCATCGGATATCACGACCGGAGCCGGACTTGTAGATGGTCAAATGGCTACGGGCTTGATCGCGTTCGATGCTCAAGGTGAAATCGATCTCACCAACACAACCCTGCCCCTGACATTGGATTTTCTATCTTCCACCAACGTCGGCGCATTAGGTGCGACCGAGTTTCAATGGGCCGCCAGCACCGGAGTTGCCGGGCAATCGGTAACGTTAAACCTTGGTTCACCCACACAACCAGGTGGACTTACGCAGTATGACAGTCCGTCAACATTGTCATCAACGCAGGTAAATGGCTCAGCTTTCGGTACGTTCACTGGCGTTCAGGTCGACAGTGACGGCTTCGTTTATGCTAAGTTTTCCAATGGCATTATTCGTAAAACCTACCAGGTTCCCATTGCAACCTTTGTCAATGCCAATGGGTTGAGTGTCGAAGCTGGTGGAGCTTACTCGGTGACCCCGGATTCGGGCAGCTACACATTTAACATTCCTGGTAATTCTGCTGCCGGCACGATCGCTTCTTCAACACTCGAAAATTCCAACGTTGATCTCGCAACGGAATTCACAAGCCTGATCACGACCCAGCGCGCCTATTCGGCATCGTCGAAAATCATCACCACGGCCGATGAGATGCTCGATGAAGCGATCCGAATGAAACGCTAACGCTGAACTGATACTGCCTTTCTGAGTTAAGGGCCTCCCGCTTCGGTGGGAGTTCCTTTGCATTTTAGTCATTGAGTTAAATGAAGATTTACCACGGCGTTTAGGTGGAATTTAAGAGCCTTGGCGTATGTTCATCTCAACAAGGGCGACAAAGAGCGCCTGACGGGTGAACTTAAGGGTGGTGGAAATGCAAGCTCGGCTTCGTAAGGAAAACTATGTCATTGGTCCGGACGGAAGTCCGCTGACTCTGGCAGATTTACCAAATCCTTCAACAAAACGATGGGTTATCCGCCGCAAGGCTGAAGTGGTCGCCGCCGTGCGCGGCGGTCTTTTGTCTCTGGAAGAGGCATGTGAGCGTTATCGCCTCACCGTTGAAGAGTTTCTTGGCTGGCAGCGGTCAATCGACAAGCACGGTCTGGCCGGATTGCGTACCACGCGCATCCAGCATTATCGGGCCAAGCCCGACCCATTGGGCGTCTGACGCACTAAAATCAGTAAAAACTGCGAAAATCGCCCGGTTCATTGAGCCGGGCGCTCGCAAATTAAACTCCCGTTTACGCGGGCAGTGGGAAAAAGTTGCCGGGTTGCTGCATCGAAAGCAGCGCAACGAATCGGCGGGATGCCCACGTGAACAGTCTGATGGAACAGTTTCGGTCGCTTGGCGCCATGCGTCTCATTGCCATATTTGGCTTGAGCGCAGGGCTTGCTGCGGCACTCCTCGTTTTCAGCTTCAGTATGGGTGGCGGCAGCCAAGCCCTGCTCTATGGCGGGCTCGACCCGTCTGATTCCGCACATGTCAGTGAAGCGCTGGATAGCGCCGGTATCTCGTATGAGTTCCGCAGCGGCGGGTCTGCCATATATGTCGCTCGCAATCAGGTCGATGAGGCCCGCGTGCGCGTTGCCAGTGGCGGGGCGCTGAATTCCGGCTCTGTCGGTTACGAGATTTTTGACGAGACCGATGCGCTCGGCGCGACGAGTTTTGTCCAGAACATGAATGCAAAGCGGGCGCTGGAAGGCGAACTGGCCCGCACAATCCAGTCGCTCGACATTATAGATACGGCGCGGGTTCACCTGGTTTTGCCGGAACGGCGCCTGTTTGAACGCGATGCCGCGCAGCCTTCCGCCTCTATTGTTATCTCCGCCCGCGGTGACCTGACCAACGAACATTCCGGCATTATCCGTAATATTGTTGCCAGCGCGGTCGACGGCTTGTCCGCGCGTGAAATCACAATCGCCGATACGACCGGACGCCTGCTGGCCAGCCCTGATGATGGCGGAGCCGGGTCGGCCATGTTCGAAAGCGCGCGCGCCGATGTGGAGGAACGCTATCGTCAGCGCATTCTCAACCTGGTGGAAGGCGTCGTCGGCTCGGGTGCAGCCCGCGTACAGGTGAGTGCAGAACTCAACCGGGAATCACTCAGCACAAGTAGTGAAGTCTATGATCCTGACGGTCAGGTCATGAGTCGCCGGCAAAGATCGGAACAAACCGGTCGTGACATGGATGGATCAAGCAATGCCGTGTCGGCGTCGGAAAACCTGCCCAATGACGCAGCTTCTGCTGGAAATCAGCCTAATTCTGTCAACGAGACCAGCAGTTCCGATGAAACAGTTGAATTCCAGAACCCTGTCACCCGCACAACGCGCATCATCGAAGCCGGTGGTCTGGAGCGCCTTTCCGTCGCGGTAGCGGTCGACGGCATTGTCCAGACCGGCGAGGACGGCACACAATCCTACGTACCGCGCACGCCTGAAGAAATGACACAAATCACGGCTCTCGTCCGTTCGGCCATGGGATTTACTGAAGTCGCAGGCGGTCGTCAGGACAGTCTGGAAGTGACCAATATCCGGTTTGCGCGGGCGGACCCTGCCCTCGGAACGCCCGCCGCATCCGGGTTTTCACTCAACAAGAATGACATCATGCGGGCCGCAGAAATCGGCGTCATGTTTATCACGGCCTTACTGGTCATCTTCCTCGTTGCGCGGCCGATGGCCAAAGGTGCGGCGGCAGCACCGGCGATGGCCATTGCAGGCGCGGGCGCGGGCGTCGGGGGCGGAAACGCTGGTCGTGGTGCACTGGAGTCCGGAAATGCACAGGCCGCAATTGCAGATTCCAGTGGCCAGCAAATGTCTCAACAAACCTCTGACAACAGCGGTTCCGCGCCAACAATGCAGGCCCCGAGAGATGACGGCATAGACATCGCCAAGATTGACGGTCAGGTAAAGGCCTCCTCGATCAAGAAGGTTTCAGGCGTCGTCAATTCCCACCCGGATGAATCCCTGTCGATCATTCGCAGCTGGATGAATGAGGGCTGATCGGTATGGCGCGCGAAACAAAACGTCTCATTGATGATCCGCAGAAACTGGCCGGACCCGAACGCGCCGCCATCATTCTGCTCGCCCTTGGCGAGGAAGAGCACACGCTGTGGGAAATGATGGACGAAGAGGAAATTCGTGAGGTTTCCCAGGCCATGTCCAATCTTGGCAGTGTGTCGGCCAAGGCAGTCGAAAAGCTGATTGTCGAGTTTGCCGGCCAGATTTCCCAGGGCGGTTCGCTCATGGGTTCGTTCGAGGCCACACAGCGCCTGCTCACAACCTTCCTGCCCGGTCAGAAAGTCGACGGCATTATGGAAGAATTGCGCGGTCCGGCGGGTCGCACAATGTGGGACAAGCTGGGCAATGTGAATGAGGTGGTCCTCGCCAATTATCTGAAAAATGAATACCCGCAGACGGTCGCCGTCATCCTGTCCAAGGTGAAAGGCGAACACGCCTCGCGCGTGCTGGGCGCCCTACCCGAGGATTTTGCGCTGGAAGTTGTAATGCGCATGCTGCGGATGGAGCCGGTACAACGCGAAATTCTGGACAAGATCGAAGAAACGCTTCGAACCGAATTCATGTCGAATCTGGCGCGCACCTCCAAGCGCGACAGCCATGAAATGATGGCCGATATTTTCAACAATTTCGACCGCCAGACCGAAAACCGGTTTCTGGCCGCCCTGGAGGAGCGCAATCGTGACAGCGCCGAAAAAATCCGCGCACTCATGTTTGTTTTTGAGGATCTGTCGAAACTTGATCCAGCTGGCATCCAAACTCTCATGCGTGCGGTAGACAAGGATCAAATGGGTCTGGCGCTCAAGGGCGCTTCGGATTCCCTGCGCGATCTCTTCTTCTCGAACATGTCCGAACGCGCTGCGAAAATTCTCAAAGACGATATGGCGGCGCTTGGACCGGTACGCCTCAAAGACGTCGATCAGGCCCAGACGGCCATGGTTGCATCTGCAAAGGACCTCGCCGCGAAAGGCGAAATTTTGCTGGCCGAAGGCGGCGGCGAAGACGAACTGATTTACTAGGAAACCGATGGAATGACGACAGCATTGCCAAAATTCGATTTCCAGACGGTCTTCTCGGCCGATGGCGATGTGCTGCGTGATGGTCGGCGGGTGAAACAGGTTTTGACGGCCGAAGAAGTCGAACAGGAACGCCAGCAGGCCTATGCCGAAGGCGAAGCGTCGGAGACATCAAAAGCCGCCGCCATCCAGGCCGACGCCGTGCGCGCCATCGCCTCGCAAATGCAGCTAATCCTTGCACGACTGGCAGGCGAATCCGATGCTTTGCGCCAACAATCAGCAACATTGGCGCTTGGCGCGGCCCGCAAGCTGGCCGGATCCGCTCTGGATAATTTTGCGGCTGACGCCGTTACCGGGTTTTGCGAAGGCGTTCTCAAAGATTTGCGCGGCGAACCAAAATTCAATGTGCATTGCGCCGAAGCCATTGCCGGACCGGTGGCTGAAATCCTCGAAAACATCTCCAGCGATGCGGGTTTTGAGGGCGCCATTTTCGTCCGCGCCAATGCCGATATGGTCGGCGCGGATTGCCGGCTGGAATGGGCGAGTGGAAGCGTCGAACGCACTCAGGCCGATATCGAAAGCCGGATTGAATCGCTGATCGCCGACTGGCTCACCGCGCCCGATACAGAAACAGATACCCATGATAGCGCGTCCTTCGACGACAGCGCTAACGCGGTTAATGGATAAAGGAGACCGGAATGTCTGAAGAGAATGATCTCGACTTACCGGAGTTCGAAACCGGACAGGACGACGGCGCGGGCGCGGATGCGCCAGCGACCACAGAACAGGCCGCGGGCACAGCCGGTGCCATGGTCCAGACACTCGCCGATGAAAACGAGAAAGCGGCCACCGATTTGTCGCCGGTTTTCGATGTACCGGTCAATGTGTCTGCCGTACTCGGGAAAACCCATATCGAACTGAATTCCCTGCTCCGATTGAAGGCGGGATCAGTCGTCGAACTGGAACGAAAAGTCGGCGAAGCCATCGATATCTTCGTCAATGACCGACTGGTCGCACGCGGCGAAATCGTCGTTGTCGACGACCGGCTCGGCGTGACCATGACAGAAATCATCAAGGATGGAGACGCAGCATGACGACGTTACCATCCAATAGCGGCAAGGAGATATAAGCCATGCGCTTACTCATCGTGGGAAGCCTTGGGGGACAACTCCATACAGCGGCGAAAATCGCCATCGATCGCGGCGCAAAAGTGGCGCAGGTTGATACCATCAACCAGGCGACAAACCATTTGCGCGCCGGGCGCGGTGCCGATCTTCTGATGGTCGATGCGGCGCTCGATATTGCCGCACTGATCCGGGCGAATGAGCAGGAGCGCATCACCGTTCCGGTCGTCGCCTGCGGGGTCAATGTGAAGCCGGATATCGCAGCGGGTGCCATTCGCGCCGGGGCGAAAGAATTTATCCCGCTTCCACCGGAAGCCGATCTGATTGCGGCGGTGCTGGGCGCTGTCGCCGATGACGAACAGCCAATGATTGCGCGCGATCCATCCATGCAGAGCGTAATCGAGTTCGCCAATCAGATCGCCGGTTCGGATGCCAGTGTGCTGATCACCGGAGAGAGCGGCTCGGGCAAGGAAGTCATGGCCCGCTATGTCCACACCAAGTCGAAGCGGGCAGCTGCGCCGTTCATCTCGGTCAATTGCGCCGCGATTCCGGAAAATCTGCTCGAATCCGAGCTGTTCGGGCATGAAAAGGGCGCTTTCACCGGTGCCGTTGCCCGCCGCGTCGGCAAATTCGAGGAAGCCAATGGCGGCACTTTGCTGCTGGATGAGATTTCGGAAATGGATGGGCGTCTGCAGGCCAAGCTCTTGCGCGCATTGCAGGAACGGGAAATTGACCGCGTCGGCGGCAGTGGTCCGGTCAAGGTCGATATCCGTATTCTCGCAACCTCGAACCGTGATCTGCACAAGGCGGTTGCTGACGGCTCTTTCCGCGAGGATCTGCTATTCCGCCTCAACGTCGTCAATCTGGCTCTGCCACCTTTGCGGCAGCGACCAACCGACATCATCGCACTGGCCGCACACTTTGCGCGCAAATACTCCGCCGCAAACGGTATTGGCGATCGCGCGATTGCCGAAAATGCCAAAACAGCGCTTTTGGCGCGGGAATGGCCGGGTAATGTTCGCGAGCTGGAAAACACCATGCACCGCGCCGTCTTGCTGGCATCGGGTCAGGAAATCGGACCGGAAGCCATTCGCATGCCGGACGGCTCGCTCTTTACCGGTGGCCAGACCAATCCCGCATCACGCGCGGCAGAAACCGCCGATGTCGCCCAACGCAATATGGTCGGCCGGACCGTCTCTGCGGTCGAACAGGACCTGATTCTCGAAACGCTGGACCATTGCCTCGGCAACCGGACCCATGCCGCCAATATTCTCGGCATCTCCATCCGGACGCTGCGCAACAAGCTGAAGCTCTACAATGAGCAGGGCATCAGTGTTCCGGCGCCCGGCGATACACGTGCAGGAGCGGCCTGATCTGAATGGCTGACACGACGGCCTCCTCGCAAACCGGCTCCGGCGGGTTTGATGTTCTCGGATTCCTGAAAAAGGGTCTGCGCGGCGATGTGGCGCTGGGCATCGGCATCATGGCCATTCTGGTCATGCTGATCCTGCCCATGCCGCGTATCCTGATGGACATTGCGCTGGCGATTTCCATCTCGCTGTCTGTGCTGGTGCTGATGACGGCGCTGTTTATCAAACGGCCGCTGGAATTCTCCGCTTTCCCGGCCGTGCTTCTGATTGCGACACTGTTGCGGCTAGGCCTGAATATCGCCTCGACCCGCCTGATCCTGTCCGACGGAGCTGAAGGCACGGATGCCGCCGGTCAGGTGATCGAGGCTTTCGGCGCGTTTGTCATGCAGGGCAATGTCGTGATCGGCGTCATTGTCTTCATTATTCTGGTCATCGTGAACTTCGTCGTTATTACAAAGGGTTCGGGACGGATCGCGGAAGTCGCAGCCCGCTTCACCCTGGATGCCATGCCGGGCAAACAAATGGCGATTGATGCCGATTTGTCCGCCGGTCTGATCAATGAGGATGAAGCGCGCAAACGACGCAGCGATCTGGAAGGCGAAAGCAATTTCTTCGG
This sequence comes from Hyphobacterium sp., assembly GCA_021604625.1. Lineage (GTDB taxonomy): Bacteria > Pseudomonadota > Alphaproteobacteria > Caulobacterales > Maricaulaceae > Hyphobacterium. Next base: position 21,818 of record BQJI01000006.1, read on the forward strand.
TGCCATGGATGGTGCCTCGAAATTCGTGCGCGGCGATGCCATGGCCGGGCTGATGATCACGGCCATCAATCTGATCGCCGGCATGGTCATCGGGATCGCGCAATCGGGGATGGATTTCGGCACTGCGGCCTCGACCTATTCCACGCTGACCATTGGTGATGGTCTGGTGTCTCAGATCCCGGCTCTGATCATCTCGGTAGCCGCCGGTCTTCTGGTCTCCAAGGCCGGTGTCGAAGGCCAGGCCGATGAAGCGCTTTACAAGCAGCTCGCGGGCAATCCGCAAGGGCTTTACATGGTTGCAGCGACCGCAGGGGTTATCGGCCTTCTGCCCGGTATGCCGTTTATCCCGTTTGCGCTGATGGCTGCCGGAGCAATTGGCCTCGGACTGACTGCCAATCGAAAATCAAACGAAGCCGAAGCCGAGATTACGGCCCAATCCGTTCAGGCGAGTGCGGAGACCGAAGCGGCAGAAGCGCCGATTGGTGAAACGCTGGCCATTGACGAGTTGAAGGTCGAGCTGGGTTACGGGCTGTTGCCGCTCATCAATGATGTCGAGGGCCGCAAGCTGACCGACCAGATCCGCGCGCTGCGCCGGACAATGGCGGAAGAAACCGGATTTGTGACGCCGTCTGTGCGGATCATCGACAATATGCGCCTTGGTTCGAATGACTACATTATTCGGGTCAAGGAAATGGAAGCCGGCAAAGGCATGGTGAAGCTGAAGCACCTTCTGGTCATGGATCCGCAAGGTGCGCAGATCGGTCTGCCGGGCGATCATGTAAAAGAGCCCGCCTTCGGCCTGCCCGCCACATGGATTGACGACAATCTGCGCGAGGAAGCGACTTTCCGCGGCTATACGATTGTCGACCCGTCTGCCGTACTAGTCACCCACCTGACCGAGATTCTGCGCGAGCATATGGCCGAGCTTCTGTCCTATGCCGAGGTTGAAAAACTGATTGCCGGCCTGTCGAAGGAACACAAGAAGCTGGTCGAGGATATGGCACCGGCCCAGATCACGCGCGCCGGTATTCAGCGGGTCCTGCAAAACCTGCTCAAAGAGCGGATTTCCATTCGCGATCTGCCGACCATCCTGGAAGGTATTGCCGAGGCCAGTGCACACTCCCAGCATATCGATGCGATCACCGAACATGTTCGCGGCCGACTGGCCCGCCAGATCTGTCACACCAATTCCGGTCCCGACGGGCAATTGCCGATCCTTGCTCTATCGCCGCAATGGGAGCAGGCGTTTGCCGAGGCCATGATCGGCGATGGCGAACGAAAGCAGCTGGCGCTTGCACCAACCAAATTACATGAATTTGTCGCGGCGGTGCGCGATGCCTATGAACGCGCGGCGGCGCAAGGTGAGACGCCGGCGCTGCTGACCAGCCCGTCCGTCCGCCCCTACGTTCGATCCCTGGTCGAGCGTTTTCGGGCCAACACTGTGGTCATGGGACAAAACGAAATTCATCCCAGTGCGCGACTGAAGACAATGGGGCATGTCTAGGCCATGCAGCTGAAAACCTTCACCGCCCCTTCTCTCGCCCAGGCGATGGCGAATATCCGTCGCGATCTGGGCGAGGATGCGATCATCGTGGCGACGGGCGATGCGCCCGGTGGCGGCGTTGAAGTTCGCGCTGCCTCGGAAAAACCACGCGGCGGCGATGTCATCGAAGCTCCGAAGGCGCGCGCTGAGCGTATTCACAGTGAAATCCGGACCCAGCGCGGAGATGACCGTGACGGTATCGAGCGTATCATTCGTGCCCTTGGTTTTCATCGCGCCCCCGACAGTGCCATCGAGGCGCTGGCGCGGTTTTGCGAAATGCAGGAAGCCGCGCCGACCGCCCATACGTTCGCGCAGGCCCTGGAAAACCGGTATCACTTTGCGCCGGTCGAAGTCGAGACCGGACAGGTTCTGCTCTTTGCCGGTGCGCCGGGCGCCGGGAAAACCTCGACACTCGCGAGGATTGCCGCGCGCGCGGCGGCGGCGAACGTGCCGGCGATGATACTGGCCACAGACTGCGAACGCGCTGGCGCTGTCGCGCGCATATCCGAACTGGCCGAGAAACTTGGCTTCCCCTACGCTGTCGCTGACGATCCGCGCGAGGCCGAAAGCCTGTCCCGGCAATGCGGTGATCAATTGCTGCTGATCGATGCCCCTGCCGGCAATCCGTTCGATCTGGATGATCTGGACATGACGGCGGCATTTGCGGCATCTGCAGAAGCCGAAATCATCGCCGTGATTGATGCCGGACAGGCACCGGAAGATGTCATGGATTCTGCCTCGCTTTATGCCTCGATCGGCGCGCGACGAACGATCATCGGCAAAGCGGATTGTTCACGCCGAAAAGGCGCATTGATTGCAGCGGGCGAGGCCGGACTGGCTTTCGCACATATATCCGCCAGCCCCTATATCGGATCCGGTCTGGCGCCGGCGACACCATTGCGGCTGGCGCGAACGCTGCTGGAAATTGATGACTTGCCGGACGACCTGGCATCCCAGGGAGATGAAGCATGAGTTTTCTGCCTGATAGTGGCGCTCCTGCAGGACGAATTCTGGCCGTTGCTTCCGGCAAGGGCGGGGTTGGGAAAACCGTGATCGCTGCCGGGCTGGCCCAGGCGTTTTCGGCGCAAGGCGAGCGCCTGCTACTGATTGATGGCGATCTCGGCATGGCCAATATCGATGTGCAATTGGGGCTGGCGCCCGATGCGGACCTGGCAGCGGTTATGGCCGGACAGGTCTTGCTGGAAGATGCCTGCCTGCCGGTTCTGGGCGGTGCACGCGAACGCGGTGGCTTTGATGTGATCTCCGGACGGTCCGGTTCTGGCGGACTGGCGGGGCTTCGGCCGGATGCCGTCAACCGGCTGGCGGCGGCCTGCGCGACCATTGCCCTCTCCTATGAACGCGCCATTCTTGATCTGGCAGCCGGGGCAGATGATGCAACGATGCGAATGGCGATGACGGCCGATGATGTGCTGATCGTCATCAATGACGAACCAACCTCGCTGACCGATGCCTATGCGTTCGTCAAACGCCTGCGTATTCGCGATGAAAGCGCTGCGCCTTTTGTCGTGGTCAACAATGCGCCCAGCGCTGACAAGGCCCGCGAAGCCTATGCCGCGTTTCGCAAGACCTGTCAGAGCTTTCTCGGCTTTGCGCCGGCACTGGCCGGAATTGTTTCACGCGACGAGCATGTGCCATTGACCATTCGCGCACAGATGCCGCTCGGCCAGCGCTCGCCGAATTGCACCGCTATGGTTGATATTTCAGAATTGGCCTCGGCCCTCGCCGAAGGCCGCAAAGCAGCATAGGGGCAGGATCATGGATGCCATTATGGACAGGCTGGCGGGTGGATTCACCGGAACGGACTGGTGGTTGATACTGATCTGGTCGCTGTTTGGCGCGCTGATCATGCGCCGCGTCAGCCAGCTACCGGTGGTCGTGGGTCTGGCGTTTGTCGCCGATACGATCACGCCGTTTTTCTTGAATGTGGCGACAGGTGTTCCGTCCGATTTTGCTTTTGACCTGATGCTGGAACGGCTGGATGGACGCGGCGGTCTGGTGCTGCTGGCCCGGATTTTTGTCTACTTCCTTTTCATCGGAATGGCTTTTGCGGCGCGTGGCAGATTCGGACGGCGTTAGTGGCGCCATTCCTTCTCTCCATGCTTGCGGCTATTTTTCTACCAACCGGGTGCAACACGCCGGGTTGGAGTTTTTGTGTGAATTTGCCGCCGGAGATCCGCATGGAAGTGGTGCGGGATGAGGCGGCATTTGCTGCAAACTACCATTTTTCCATGGCCGATGGCTCCAGCGCACATGTCCGGATTGATTCCGAAACAGAAATTATTCGCGTGGGCGCATGGTCAGAGCGGCGTCAGGGGCTGGAAACCGTCCGGTGGCAGGCCGATGGCGATGGGCGGATCGACTATTTCATTGAGCGTGTATGGGCTGAATCTGCCGGGATTCCGCGCTGGATTCATGCCTGGATCCTCGCATCTGAATCCGGGGAGATCTCCGATGCCGAAGCACTGATCCTGACGCTCCGCTCCTGTGATCCCGGCATGTGCCCGGTGCCGGAACCGGTCACGCTTTTAACGCCTGCTGCTGATCATTGATAAAAAGCGGTTACGAAGATCTGCATCGGTTTTGAATGATCCTGCGAAATGCTGCGTCAGCGTCGAAGTGCCCGCGTGTTTGACGCCGCGCGTCATCATGCAGTGGTGGACGGCGTCGATCTGAACGGCCACGCCCTTGGGGGCGAGGCTCTCCTCGATGGCGGAGGCTATCTGCGCCGTCAATCGCTCCTGGGTTTGCAGCCGCCGGGCGAAAATCTCGACCGTGCGCGCCAGCTTTGACAGGCCGAGCACACGGTCAGACGGAATATAGGCGACGCTGGCCTTGCCGATGATCGGCGCGAAATGGTGTTCACAATGACTGGTGACGTCGATGTCGCGTACCAGCACCATCTCGCCATAGCCGCCCTCATTTTCGAACGTCTTCGACAGACTGCTGGCCGGGTTTTCCGCATAGCCGCCAAACCATTCCGCATAGGCCCGAATGACACGGTCAGGCGTATCCTTGAGACCAGCGCGATCAGGGTCATCGCCCGCCCAGGCGATCAGCGTTCTGACCGCTTTCAGCGCGGCTTCGCGGCCCGGCTTCACCTCAAGCGGCAAAAAACTGCCTGCATCGTCCATAATCTATTCCTGTTCTGGAGAAGGAAGGGCAACGACTGCGGTCCTGGCGATTGGGGGACAGAACGCACAAGGGGAGTTTCAGTCGTTGCCCTGTCTCAGTCCGGCTCTGCCGGGGATAGTGATTCAAGATAGGATATGATGTCGGCCCGGTCCTGGGCATTGCGGGTTCTGACGCCCATCGACGTTCCGGGAACCAGACCAGTGGGGTTTGACAGCCAGCTATCCAGGGTCTCGGCGGTCCAGATGATACCGGAGTCGCGTAATGCGCCGGAATAACGATAGCCGTCGACGGCACCGGCTTCTCGCCCGAACACGCCGCGGTGACTTGGGCCCGCCCGATTGGCGTCAAGCGCATGGCACGCCATGCAACGTTGCCGGTAAAGGCGTTCGCCACGTTCCATGTCGCCGACCAGCGTTTCGGTTACCTGCCGGGCCTGCGCCACTGGCATGGTCATCCCGATCACCATGATCGCGGCGACCAGGCCGATGAAAGTTTGCTTGCGGTGTTCCGACATGACGTCATTAACCGCCGAACATCATCCCGGCGACCGGAATCGGTTCGCCGAGTGCATGGCCCAGAATGGCCGCGTGATACGCCTCGTCACCGGCCATCTGCGCGGCCAGCTGATGCTGTTCGGCGGTGCTCAATGACGGAATCAGGCCGAGATAAGCGTTGGCCGCTCCGGTTTCGAGGCCGAGCGCGAGCCGCAGAACGTCCGCCTGATTTGCCAGACTGGCGACGCCGAGCGCTTCGACATAATGCGCTTCGCTTTCGGTTTCGACCGGCGTCCCGCCGAGGGCCGTGACGGCACTTGCCAATGCGTCGCGGTGCTCTCGGTGGTGGCCCCGAAAGCGCACGCCGATCTCGGTGACGTCCGGAGTCAGAAGCCCGCTGCCAGCCGCAATCGTGTAAGCAGCAATGCCTTCATGCTCCAGTGCGATGGCCGCGTTCAGCAACTGGACATCCTGTGCGGGATTGTCCGATCCCTGATAGGCCGATGCCGCCGATGAGCCCATCATGGCCATCAGGCCGGCTGCCGACAGGGTCTGGGTGCCGGTGAACAGGATATTCCTGCGTGTGGGGCTGTGCTGGGTCATGCTTTCATTCCTTTCCACTGTGATTGAAGGTGTCCCATGACGCGATCCGCGAGGCCGCCGCAGCGACTGCCACCAAAGGGAAACGAACTGCGAAGCACTTCATTCCATTCGGTTTCGAGCATCTCTCGGAGTTTCCGCCGGGCGCGGAAATGACGGGATTTGACGGTTGCCGGAGCAATCTGAAGAATTTCCGCCGTCTCCTCGATGGCGACACCTTCAATGTCGCGCAGGATGAAGACCGTGCGGAAGGCTTCGGGCAATTGAGTGATGGCCTGTTGCAAGCCAAGGGATAATTGTTTCTGAGCCAGGCGCGCTTCCGGCGAAGCTTCGCTGACAGGGGCATCACCAGCGTCTGTCGAGCGGGTTCGGAGCATGGCTATTCCTTCGCGTTCCATGATCGCGACGCGGCGGGCCTGTTTGCGCCGACGGTCGATGGCGGCATTAATGACGATGCGTGTGATCCAGGTCGAAAGCAGGGCTTTAGCGTCCTGTTTCTGTGGTCCCGAAAAGACCTTCAGATACGTGTCCTGCAGAATTTCTTCGGCATCGGACGCATTGAGCAGTATCGCATAGGCTGCCCTGTAGAGCCGCTGATTAAAACGCGCCATGAAAATGCGTGCCGCCAACTCGTTTCGGGCGCAGGCCGTCAGCAATAATTGCTCGTCGCTCATGGCGTTATAGTCGCGCGCTAAGGCCGGGTTGGAATTCATCGCTCGTCGTCCTTTCAACCATTGGACGATACCATCTGCGCAAAAGTTCCCCACCCCGGCTGAAGGTCGCATCCAGTACGGCCCTGACAGGCATCCATTGAGCTGAATTATTCAATGGAGACCTACATGATTGACATTCTGCTCGCCGCTGCGATCAGCACGACCGGTTTCACGCCGTATGCGCCTACGGATTTTCAGTTTGGCGGCGATGTCGCAGCGCATGATTTCAATGCAATGTGCGCCACCCATACGGAGCGCGAACTCGACCCGTCAGAACTGCCACTTGCAACCACACGCCACGTGCAGGTTGATTGCGAGGGATATGAGTATTTTGGCAGCGCGCGACTGGCTGAGTTTGTTTTCGCCGATGGCGCGCTGACCCATGTCTGGGTCCTGGTCCATGAAGCCGAGCTCGACGCGCTTCAATCCGCGTTCGAGGCAGAATTCGGATCGCCGGACGCGCAGGCGCCCGTCTTTTCCGCCTTCTTCGATAACCGTGCGGCCGTGCGCCGGGATATTCCGGAAGCGCTTTATTATGGCGAGGCGGCGGCCCCGCTATTTGAAGCCTTTTTCTCGCAATAAGAGCCGCGCAAACGCAGATAACGACACCCCCTGTAGCAAGCCGGGGGTGTCGCCGGGCGGTTCGCCCAATCAAACACGTCGGCGAATACTATTCTGCGGCAACCATCTGATCGTGCGCGCCCCATATCTCGACTTGCGCGTTGAGAATTTCCTGCGCTTCGACCCAGGCTTCATTGGTTGTTTCAGCGTCAAAGTATAGACGCATGGACGCATCCAGCAGCGGACCGTAAAGCAACGTGCCCTGCGCATCATCCTCGACATGGAAGCCGGCGGTTGAGGCTTCGAGGTTGTCCCAGTAATTCCGAATGTGTGTCCAGTAATCAGCGGTGGCTGCCCAGTAGTGGTCGGCAATCGCATCATTCGGCAAGTCTGTTCGCGTATAGGTGTTCACGCCCACTTCACGGACCAGCGGCGTGGCATTGCCGCTTTCATCGATTACCAGCTTGGTATTGTCCTGTTCGTGCACCCAACCCCATGGCGCGATCACATGACGATTAACAGCCTCGATCGCATCATAATCGGTACGGGTGGTGTCGTCGCGACGCGGCAATGGGCGCAAAGAGGTTTCCGGTTCCCAGGTGGAAATGTCGCCGTCATGTTCCCAGCGAGCGACACCGGCATAGCGCGGGCTGTCATCAACCTGATAGACGCTTTGCGACCATGCTCCCGCTGCATCGGTCGCATCCACGGTCACCATGTCCCAATCATCGTGGCCGGCGAAAGCCATAATGCGTTCTGGCTGATAGGCCCAATCCTGACGCCAATGCTTGATCACCATGGCGTCATCGTCTTCGCCGGTCAGGAGGAAATGCTGCAGGGCAATGAAATCACCGCGATCCTCAATCACCCGAACGACTTCCCAGGCGCCCGTTCGCTTGTCATCAGCAAATTCGTAACCGGCCTGCAGGGCCACGACTTCACGAAAATCAAAGACCACATCATATTCGCCGGCCATGGCGAGAATTGCGTCGCGATCCTGCTGGAACTCGGCTTCAGACCGCATCTCGGCGGCCGGTGCCGCCGCCATTCCGGCGTCTGTTGTTGTCGCACAGGCCGTCAGCCCCATTGTGAGCGCGCCTGCAATTATCAATCTTGAAATCATGATCGTCCTCATCATCCGGTTGTCGTTTTCGCTCAACTGCTATCGCAATTGATTCTCACTTGCAATCGCAAAAATGACGTTGCAAAACGTTCAGATCAATTCTGCGAATGATTTGCAAACAACTCCGGAGCCGTCACCTATGCGCCTATCCCTGCTATCCGCGGTCAGCAGTCTGGCTGTGCTTTTCGCCTCCGCGGACGCCGCCGCTCAGAATGGAGACACCGAAACCGAAACGGTCCCCAGCGACGATGTCATCATCGTGATGGCCACGCGAACGGAGATTCCCGCTTTCTCCTATCCCGGGCAGGTCTCGGTCATTGATCAGGAAACGCTGGAACTGGTCGATCCGTACTCGCTGGAAACATTGCTGCGGCAAATTCCCGGCGTCGAAGCAGGCGGCGGACCTCGTCGCACGGGCCAGACGCTGACCATTCGCGGGCAATCTCGCGAAAATGTCACTCTGTTGCTGGACGGCGCGCGGCAGAATTTCAACTCGGCCCATGACGGAGTTTTCTTTGTCGACCCCGCTCTTCTGTCATCGGTTGAATCCGTGCGCGGCCCGGCGTCAGCCCTTTATGGTTCCGGTGCATCAGGCGGCGTTATCGCATTTGAAACGGCAGATGCCGCAGACCTCCTCGATGACAGTGAGACGTTTGGCGCCCGCATCACCGCCGGATATCGTTCTGTGGACGAAGGGTTTTCGCTCTCCGGCGCGGTCTATGGCATCAACGGCCCGCTGGATACGCTGGCGTATCTTTCGCGTCGTGAAAGTGGCGATATCAGCCTCGGCTCCGGTAATGACCTTCCGGCCGATGACCAATCGGTTTCGGGACTGCTCAAACTGGGTCTCGATGCCGCGCCCGGCATACGACTGGAAGGCTCCTGGCAGGCGCTGCGGGCCGACGCGACGGAACCCAATAACGGACAGGGCAATAATCCCACCGACCAACTCAATCCGCTGGTCAACAAGGACATTACAACCGACACATTCCGCTTTTCGGGGGCTTTTTCACCCAATGGCACTTTCCTGGATCTGAACGTCACGCTGTTCCAGACGACATCATCTGTTGAGGAGACGGAAACCGTTGGTGGCCGGATCGTTGACCGCGAACTGGAAAGCCGGGGCGTACGTGCCGATCAACGCTTTGAATTCGGCCTGGGCCCGGCAGATGCCGCGCTGACGGTTGGCGGCGAAATCCATGAAGACGAGCAGTCCGGATTTGACTCCACCGCCGCAGGAAATATTCGCGGCGGCGTACCGGATGCATCAACGCAGTTTTCAGGTCTGTTCGCGCAACTGGAACTGACCGCATTCGAACCCTTTGGTCTGCCGGGCGAACTGGTGGTGCTGCCGGGCGTGCGTCTGGACAATTATGAAAGCGAGTCATCCCTTGCTGGCAGTAATAGCGACAATGCGACGTCCGGGCGGTTCGGCGTCAGCTATGCTCCCAACAACACTTTCCTGATCTTCGCCAACTGGGCGCAAGCCTTCCGGGCACCGTCTGTGAATGAAATCTATCTGGACGGCACTCACTTCTCTCTGCCCCACCCCGTCCTCGGCCCGCCGACCTTCATTTCCAATGAATTCATCGCCAATGCGGCCCTGAGCCCGGAAACAACGGAGACGCTGGAAATTGGTGCCGGTTTCGGTTTTGACGGGCTGGTTCGAGCCGGAGACCGGTTGGAAATCAAGGGCTCCTGGTTTGAAACACAAGCGGAAGACCTGATCAATCTGTCGGTCAATTTTGCGTTTGATCCGACCTGTTTTGCCCCGCCTTTCCTGCCGTGTTCTGCCGGTACGACCAACAGCGCGAATGTGTCGTCTGCCACACTGACCGGCTATGAAATTCAACTGGACTATGAGAGCGGTCCTTTCAGCGTTTCGGCCTCGCTCTCCGAGACCGATGGCGAAGATGATGCGACCGGCACGCCTGTTGGCTCGTTGACGCCGGTTCGGCTGTTTGTGGATGGTCGGTGGCGTATTGACCGCCAGCGACTGGTGCTGGGCGCGCGGGCGGAAATCGCCGG
>BQJI01000007.1 GCA_021604625.1 Hyphobacterium sp.
CTTGATTGTGGCACCGCCACGCACCGGTAAGACCATGATTTTGCAGAATATCGCTCATGCGATCGAAACAAACCACCCGAATTGCTATTTGATTGTCCTGCTCATCGATGAACGTCCGGAGGAAGTAACGGACATGCAACGCACGGTGAAGGGCGAGGTGATTTCATCGACGTTTGACGAGCCGGCGACGCGCCACGTTCAGGTGGCCGATATGGTGATCGAGAAAGCCAAACGTCTGGTTGAGCACGGTCGCGATGTTGTGATTCTGCTCGATTCGATTACCCGTCTGGGTCGCGCCTACAACACGGTTGTGCCGTCTTCCGGCAAGGTGTTGACCGGCGGCGTTGATGCAAATGCGCTGCAACGGCCAAAGCGCTTCTTCGGCGCAGCGCGCAATATCGAGAATGGCGGCTCATTGTCCATCATCGCGACCGCGCTGATCGATACCGGCTCTCGCATGGATGAAGTCATCTTTGAGGAATTCAAAGGCACCGGTAACTCGGAAATCGTGTTGGACCGGAAAGTCGCCGACAAGCGCGTATTCCCGGCGATCGATATTCTCAAATCCGGTACCCGGAAAGAAGAATTACTGGTCGACAAGGTCGATTTGCAGAAAACCTATGTCCTGCGCCGAATTCTCAATCCGATGGGCGCCCAGGATGCGATTGATTTCCTTTTGTCCAAGCTTAAGGAAACAAAACAGAATTCTGAATTCTTCGATTCCATGAATACATAGAAAAACCATGACAAAGCCTGACATCACCCTTTTTTATGCGCCCATGTCGCGTGCCGTCCGCCCGCGTTGGGTGATGGAGGAAATGGGCATTCCTTACACGCTTGAACGCCCGGACTTCACACACGGAAATGTCGGCGGCGACGCGTACAAGGCGATAAATCCGCTTCAGAAGGTTCCGGCGCTGAAGGATGGCGACACGTTGATGCTCGAATCGCTGGCCATGATGCAGTATCTCACCGGAAAATACGGCCCGACTGACCTGATCGTGACTCCAGATGAGCCGGATTATGCGCGCTATCTTGAATGGCTGCATTTTGGCGAAGCCACGATGTGTACAGCGGTCAATCTGATTCTGGCGCATTCAACGCTGCTGCCTGAAGCGCAGCGAAACCCGGCGCTGGCCCGTTGGGGCAAGGCCGAGTTTCTGAAGCACTGCGAATTGCTGGAAGATCGCGGATTGGCAAAGGGCCGTGAATGGCTGGCGGGTAATTGCTTTACCCTTGCCGATATTTCAATCGTCTACATGCTGTATCTGATGAAAATCGTGAAGCAGTTCGATGGCGTTCCTGACAGCGTAAACGCCTATTTTAAAAGGGCAACCGCGCTGGAAAGCTGGAAGCGCGCCAGCGCGGATTAGATAGCTATCCTTCCTCTCTGGGCGCAGCGACCAGATTTGGAGAGTCCGCGCGCGGCATGTAGGTGAGATTCCAGGGAATTATGGTTTCGCTATATTCGGTATCATCCGGCTGGCGAATTTCAATCTCACCCCAGGAATGGATCGTTCCATCGTCCGCTGGGTCCCAATACCAGACCTGGCGGAAGAAGCGGCCGTCCTGAGCCTGACGCTCATCGGTTCGGATGACCATCGTCCCCTCTTCATTCAGTCCGCCGCGCAGCGTAATCGCGCCGCCACCGCCTTCATTAACCCAGACTTGTTGCCATCCACCGTCCGGACCACTTAAAGGCGCAGACAATGACACGCCAAAATACCGGTTAGGCGCGCCGGGCGTTCTGTAGCGATCTGTAAGCTGGATCCAGTCTTGCCGAAGACCACAGCCACCGGAGACTTTCTCGATCCGGTCAACACCTTGAACGACGCCCGTTTCATAGTCGAACGCCACCCAGTCGCCGACCCAGAAATCAAATTCTGTATAGGGCGCGCTTTCGCAGATATTCACATAATTTTCCGGTGCGATAGCTTGAGTTGCCTGCGCAAATGCCGGACTGGCCGCCAACAGGGTGGCGGCGATGGGGAGGAAGTATTTCAATTTGAAACTCCATATTCTGGTTGGAGCTTTTGCTTAGGTCGGGCCTTTTTTTGTGCCAACTGGAGTGAAATCCCTGAGTGACCAATGCCGGGATTGCAGGGTTGAATGCGCCGGTTTCCGGGACGAAAAAATCAGCCTTTCAACAAGCCATCCGAAAGTCTGGCTTCGAGTTGATCTGAATAGGAATCGCTGACCGGCAATTGGCAGCCGCTGGGCAGCATGACGCTTTTCACGCGTTGCCCCTGAAGTTTTACCGAGATGACGGCCGACGGCCTGACCAGATGAGAGCGATGGATGCGGCAGAAACCGAAGGGAAGCAGCCGATCTTCCATCTCGGAAATTTTCGCCCGGTGCAAAACTTCCCGGTTTTCGCTGATCAGCGCGGCATAATTGCCCTGCCCGGTCACAGCGATCAGATCATCGATAGCGATGAATTCCATTCGATCAGGTGATTTCACGGCGATACGACCCGGCAATGTCCGACGCGCAAGCGATTGCAGCCCGTAAACGCGGCCCGTCAGATAACTGAGGCTGAAGAAGGATACATCCCACAACCACTGTGTAAACTGTTGATTAGAAAGAGCTTCAGAAGTTGTTTGGCCCGTAAGCGGCGCAAACACGAACAGCAAATAGGCCATCAGCGCGCCAAAACAGGCCGTTGCAATAAAGGCGGCATGCCGGGCGCTGCCGAGAATACCGGTTTGGCGATAGGATTCGGTCTCGGCGCTTCGAAACACCACCGGCAGCAATACCAGCCAGGGAATAAAGCCGAAAGCAAAGCTGGCAAAGACCATCAAGATGTCGTGCGTTTGTCCAATTCTTGACTGATCGATCCAGACAAAGCCGGAAGCTAGGCAAATCAACAGGGTCCAGATCGCTGCGCTGACGAGCAAGTCGGTGACAAGGCGGGGAAATTTAGGGGTCATTGGCAATAAGCATCCCATCGCCCGAATACATGTAAGGCCGCTTCCGGATTATCTGAAGCCAGAACCTCGACATGCATCTGATCGATGAAAGCATAATCGACCGTGCCATCGGCCTCTCCGGGAAAGTCGTGCATGGCGGTTTCGATTTGCTGGCCGGTCAAGAAGGCCTCGGTTCGAGCATCCGGTATTCCATATCCCGCCCAGGCCAGTAATGGCCCGAAATCCAGCTCACTATTGAGGACGACCTCGCGGTCAGTGAACGGTATTGAGATACCGATATGGGGCGAAACCGATTGGATGGCCGCTGCGTCTTCGGTTGTGTTAACGATAATCACGACGCGGTCTTCAATGCCGGCATCGACAGCAAGTTGAGCCGCATATTCCACAGCGATGCCTTTCAGGTCGAGCTCCAGATAAAGTCCCGCCGCTTCGGCGGCTGCGAATGCTTCGGACAGGGTTGGAATTCTGTCGACGGTGCGCCGTCCGGCGGCGTCCACAAGATAAAATTGACGAATTTCTGCAAGCGTGCGGTTTGACACTTCGCCCGTACCGGTCGTTGTTCGCTCCAGTGTCGCATCATGCATCAGGACGATTTCACCATCCGAAGTTCGGCGCAGGTCGATTTCCGCAAATGCGGCTCCCATTTCTGCGGATCGGCGAATGCCGGCAATTGAATTTTCCGGAATTCCGGGCGCAAACCCACCGGCGCGGTGTGTGGCCACCAGGGTTGCATCAGCTTTTCGCGCGCAGTCGAGCAAGTCTGCAACCGGCATGAGGGTGGCTTCCGCCTGAAAACCTAGGAATAAGGCGCTTAGTCCCGCTATCATCTGTCACGACCCTGTTTGAATTGCTTTTTGCGGTGATCTGCACGAGAGATTATAAACGGGAATAATCACAGCAAGAAAGACGGCAAATGAAGGTCAAGATAGATATCGATTGCACCCCGGCAGAAGCACGCGCTTTTTTTGGTCTTCCCGACGTGACGGCGATGAATGATGCCATGGTCAAGGAGATGACCAAGCGAATGCAGGAAAATGTGGCGTCGCTGGAGCCTGAAGCCTTGATGCGGAACTGGATGAGTTTTGGCGGTCAGATGCAGGATCAATTTGCGTCGCTCATGCAACAGGCCGGAAAAACGTCGAAAGAATAGATATGCCGGTAGATACTATATTCGCCCTGGCGACGCCGCCGGGGCGTTCAGGTGTGGCCGTGATCCGTGTATCCGGCGGGCAAGCCGGGGCCATTCTTGATGCGGCCTCTGTCGGCCCTCGCCCCGATCCGCGCCGGGCTGTTTTGCGGACACTGATTGATCATGAAGGCGGTACGCTTGATCGGGCGTTGGTCCTCTGGTTCCCGGGACCTGCCAGTTTTACGGGAGAAGATTGCGCCGAGTTTCATATCCATGGCGGGCCGGCCGTGATGTCCGGTTTGATCGATCGCTTGCTGGAGCTGGGGGGACGGCCAGCAGAAGCCGGAGAATTTACCCGGCGCGCGTTTGAGCATGGCCGTATGGATTTGACGGAAGCCGAAGGTTTGGCCGACCTCATCGATTCAGAGACTCCCGCACAACGACAACAGGCCCTGGCGCAAATGAACGGTGTTCTGCGCGACCTGTATGAGGCGTGGCGGGCCGAATTGATATCAGTGCTTGCGATGATCGAGGGCGAGATTGACTTTCCCGACGAGGATGATGTTCCGGACGCGCTTGCAACATCGGCCGGATCCGCTTTGGAGGCGTTGATTGCCGCGCTGTCGAGGCATCTGGATGATAATCGGCGCGGCGAACGTATCCGGAAGGGTTTCAGCATCGCCATCATCGGCCCGCCCAACACCGGCAAATCAAGTTTGCTCAATGCCATTGCAGGGCGAGACGCGGCCATCGTGACCGACATCCCCGGCACGACACGGGATATTGTTGAGGTGGCAATGGTGTTGGGTGGATTTGCTGTGACTCTTGCTGACACCGCGGGGTTGCGAGACACGCAGGATGTTATTGAGTCGGAAGGTGTGAGGCGGGCTTTGACTCGTGCTGACTCTGCGGATCTGGTTGTTGGTGTGCTGGATGGCTCCGGGCCGCGGAATCAGGACATGACTCCAGTATTGGAGAAATCGGATATTATTGTGCTCGGTAAGTCGGATCTGCCCCGTTGCTTGACTCTTCCTGACTCTCGATTGGTTAATGCTGAAGTGTCCGCGAAAACCGGAAGCGGTGTCGAGGCTTTGATAGAGTCGTTGACCGAAAAAGTGCACCAGCAGCTCGGCGCATCGGAAGCTCCGGCGCTCACCCGGGCGCGTCATCGCCGGAAAGTCGGTTCGGCGCTTGAGGCATTGCGCCGTGCTCATGATAAGCTCGATTTTGCCGAGCTGGCGGGAGATGATGTGAGGCTTGCGGTTCGAGCACTGGAGGAATTGACGGGCCGCATTGATGTCGAAGAAGTGCTTGGAGAGATATTCTCGCGTTTCTGCATTGGCAAATAGGCATATGTTTCACGTGAAACACATAACGACCGGGCTCGACTCCGTTGGGTGAACACACTACATAGCGCGCCTCATAAAGGAGCGGAAACCCATGCCTGACAAATGGGATGTCATAGTTATAGGCGGAGGCCATGCCGGCTGCGAAGCGGCAGCGGCTAGCGCGCGCCTGGGTGCCCGAACGCTTTTATTGACGCACAACCCTGAAACCATAGGTGAAATGTCGTGTAATCCTGCAATCGGTGGCCTCGGAAAAGGTCATCTCGTCCGTGAAATTGACGCTATGGACGGGATAATGGGTCGAATTGCAGATGCATCCGGCATCCAGTTTCGATTACTCAATCGCTCAAAAGGCCCGGCGGTTCGTGGTCCGCGTACGCAGTCAGATCGCCGTCTTTACCGCGAAGCCATGCAGGCGGAACTGGCGAGCACCCCGCATTTGACAATCGAGGCTGCGGCCATCGAAGACCTGAAGACCGATGCGAAGGGACGCGTTGTTGGAGTTGTATCGAGCGATGGCCGTGAGTGGCAGTGTCAAACGGTGGTCTTGACCACGGGGACATTCCTGAAGGGCATTATCCATCGGGGCCTGGAGCGAATTCCCGCAGGGCGATACGGTGAACAGTCGGCAATCGGATTGGCAAATCGCTTGTATGGTCTGGGTTTGCGCATGGGGCGTCTCAAAACCGGTACGCCGGCACGCCTTCATGGCAAAACCATTGATTGGTCAGCGCTTGACATGCAGCCGGCCGACGCCGACCCGATGGCTTTCTCATTCATGACCGATGAGATCCGGGTCCCCCAGATTGAATGTGGAATCACACATACAACCCGCGCGACCCATCAGATTATTGCCGACAATCTGGACCAGTCGGCAGTTTATAGCGGCGGCATTTCCGGCCGCGGTCCGCGCTATTGCCCGTCGATCGAGGACAAGATTAATCGCTTTGCCGACAAGGACAGCCATCAGATATTCCTTGAACCAGAAGGTTTGGATACGGATCTCGTCTATCCCAACGGCATTTCGACCTCTCTGCCCGATGCGGTTCAGCTGGCATTTCTTCGCACCATTCCCGGCCTGGAAAATGTCGAAGTCGCGCGCTTCGGTTATGCGATTGAATACGATTACGTTGATCCTCGCGAGCTTCGCGCGACCCTGGAGGTTCGCAATGCGCCCGGGCTATATCTTGCGGGACAGATAAATGGCACAACAGGGTATGAAGAAGCGGCCGCCCAGGGACTCATGGCGGGCATTAATGCCGCCCGCATCGCCGCCGGTCAGGATGAATTCATACTGAGCCGGTCCGACGCCTATATTGGTGTTTTGATCGATGACCTTGTGACTCGAGGTGTCAGCGAGCCTTATAGAATGTTCACCAGTCGCGCCGAATACCGTCTATCTCTGCGCGCCGATAATGCGGATCAGCGATTGACTCCTCTTGCCGTCGCTCTCGGCGGGGTTTGCGCCGAGCGTGAATCTGCGTTTTCGAACAAGTTGGAAGAACTTGAAAAGGGGCGTGAGTTACTGGATCGACTCTTCCTGACACCGGCTGTAGCCCGGCAGCATGGAATGACAATCAATCAGGACGGCCGACAGCGTTCAGCAAAGGAATTGCTGAGTTATCCGGAAATAGACTGGACTCAACTGTGCGCAGCCTTCCCCGAATTGGACACCGTTTCCCATGCAATTGGAACCCAGCTCACCATCGAGGCGGTCTACAGCAATTACCTTCAACGTCAGGAAGCCGACATTTTGGCGTTCCGGCGGGATGAGGCCGTTCGCTTGCCAGCCGCGATCGATTACGAAGTCATTGGTGGATTATCGTCCGAAGCGTGCGAGAAACTGACGGCGGCCCGGCCGACGACATTGGGTCAGGCCAGCCGGATCGAAGGGATTACACCCGGCGCGATTACGGCAATTCTTGCACATATCAAATCTACAAGGCAGGCGGGCTAGGATGAGATTTGATGCGTCCGACTTTCAGCAGGTCACGAATGTTTCACGTGAAACACGCGCGGCGTTCGAAAGCTGGCACGCCTTGCTGCACGAGACCAATAAAACCACAAATCTTGTCGGTCGCTCGACCATGGATGATTTCTGGAATCGCCACGCCCTCGACGGTTTCCAGTTGCTCGATCATGTCCCCGAGGACGGCAAGCATTGGCTCGATTTCGGGGCCGGTGCTGGCATTCCCGGCATCGCCATTGCGCTGGCCATGCAGGATCGCGCATTATCTCGCTGTAAATTGACCATGGTCGAATCCGTGAGTAAAAAAGCCCGCTTTATTGATGCGTCAATCAAGGCCACCGGCGCACCGGCCACGGCAATAAACTGCCGGGTCGAGGCGTTGAACGGCACCCATACATTTGACGTCATTACAGCGCGCGCTGTCGCGCCCCTTGAAAAATTGCTCCAGTATAGCTTTCCACTGTTGAAAAACGGCGGAATATGTCTCTTTCCGAAGGGGCAGCGCTACCGTCAGGAATTGACGGATGCCAATAAATACTGGACGTTCGACGTAGATGTTCGGCCGAGTCTGACCAGCGATGAAGGAGTCATACTTCACATCTCGTCGGTCAGACCCAGGAAAGGGAATCGACATGCCGAAGGGTTTGATCGGAAAAGCGCCTAAAGTGATTGCAGTTGCCAATCAGAAGGGCGGTGTTGGAAAAACAACAACGACAATTAATCTGGGAACGGCATTGGCGGCGATCGGCAAGCAGGTCGTGATTCTTGATCTTGATCCGCAAGGTAATGCATCCACCGGTCTCGGCGTTCCGCCGCAGGACAGAAAAGTCACAACATATGATGTGCTTGTAGGCGAACAGCCGCTCGAAAGGGCTTTGGTTGACACATTGGTGCCTGGTCTCTCTCTGGTGCCGTCGGATCCCGATTTGTCGGGCGCAGAGCTCGAACTGGCGTCTGCGCCCCGCCGATCTTATCGCATGCGCCATGCCATTGATCGTTTCCGCAAACGGCTTGGCGATGCCGGTCATCATTGCGATTACGTCCTTATTGATTGCCCGCCCTCACTAAACCTTTTGACTGTCAATGCTTTGACGTCTGCTGACTCTGTTCTGGTTCCACTCCAATGTGAATTTTTTGCGCTCGAAGGCCTGAGCCAGCTAATGCGAACCATTGATTTGGTCCGCACCAATCTCAATCCCAAACTCGCCGTCCAGGGCATCGTGCTCACCATGTTCGACGCTCGCAATAATCTATCCGGCCAGGTCGAGGCCGATGTGCGCACGCATTTTGGCGACAAGGTCTATAAAACCCTGATTCCGCGTAATGTCCGGGTCTCGGAAGCGCCGTCTTTTGGCAAACCCGTTTTGCTCTATGACCTCAATTGTTCCGGCAGCCAAGCCTATCTCGCTCTGGCGAAAGAAATTGTGCAGCAGGAAAGAAAAACTCAAACCGATTTGGAAAGGGTTCCGGCATGACTGCGGAGCGTACACGCGGATTGGGGCGAGGCCTGTCAGCCCTTATGAATGATGGCGATGTTCAGGATGAACAGAATTCAGCCACGGCCGGGGGTCAGACGCTTCCCATCGAGGACATAACAGCCAATCCCGATCAGCCAAGGCGGGTTTTCCGGGACGACGATCTGCAAGCACTCGCGGCTTCAATCGAAGAAAAAGGCTTGCTGCAACCCATTCTTGTTCGTCCATCCCCATCGGGAAGCGGCTACCAGATCGTCGCGGGTGAGCGTCGTTGGCGTGCCGCACAAATAGCTCAACTACATGTAATTCCAGTTCTTATACGTGAATTGACGGACCGTGAAACACTTGAAATCGGTATCGTTGAAAATGTTCAACGCGCCGATCTCAATCCGGTCGAAGAAGCCCGCGCTTATCGTCAGCTCGTCGAACGATTTGAACACACTCAGGATGAAATCGCCCGCGCCGTCGGAAAAAGTCGCAGTCATATTGCCAATATGATGCGACTTCTGGCCTTGCCGGAAAGTGTCCTCGACCACCTTGCGGAAGGTCGTTTGAGTATCGGGCATGCGCGCGCCATTGCCACTGCGGCCAGTCCGGAAATTCTCGCAGACAATATCGTTAATCAAGGCTTGAGCGTTCGTCAGGCCGAGAATTTAATGAAGGGCGCAAACACCGAAAAAGTCCCCGAGACGAAATCCGGCAATGTCGAAAAAGATGCTGATACACGCGCCGTGGAACAAGACCTTTCACAGCGTCTCGGTCTCGATGTGTCAATTGATCACAATGCCAAAAGCGAAAAAGGTTCTGTGACGATCCGCTATACGAAACTGGAACAGCTCGACGACATTTGCCGGCGTCTCAATTCTGGTTGATCAGCCGATATCGCCTATTTCACCTGTACCGTCATCACTGTCTGAACCGTTATCTTGTTGTCGGTCACGACGCCCGCCAAAATCATCCGGATCAGCATCGTCACGCCGCCGCCGCCCCGCCATGCCAACGCCGGTCAATCCGAGCCCGATGGCGCTGCCCTCAGCGTCTATTCCGGGATTCAAGCGCATGCGTCGCCCCGGCTTTGCCAGCCAGGCATAAACCAGCAAGGCTGCAATCGCAGATCCGCCGATGAGGACAAGCGCGGTTATCCAACCCGCCTGCCCGACGGGATTTAGAAAAACCGCGAACACATAGGTCAGGAAAATAAACAGGCCGATGGATACAAGTGCGGCGAATAATCGACGTATGAATTTCATCACAGCCTCCAATATCGACCAGCATGACCGACGGATTGGGTCAAAAAAAGGCCGGTCTCAGGCAGCATGACCTTTCCGCCTGTAGGTCAGCGCCATGAAAACATCCTCCAGATCCGGCTCCTCGGTTCGCAAATCCGCAATTCTCGCACCAGATGAATTATATTTTTCAATGATTTCCGTAACAGATTGTTCGCCAAACCTATAGGATATCGCCAGCCCGCCATCCGGGCGCAATTCACCCGAAAACCCCGCCAGGCTATCCGGTATTTCCGAGAGTGGTTCAACCGGGTCAATGACGAGCGTTTTGGTATCCAGCCGCTTCAGCAACACGTCTTTGGGTTCGCAGGCAATCACCTCGCCCTGATCGACAATCGCGATTTCGTCACACAATTCCTGGGCTTCTTCCAGATAGTGCGTCGTTAGAACAATTGTGGTTCCGGCGGCATGAAGCTCCCGCACATAGGCCCAGAGTTGACGACGCAACTCGATATCCACGCCGGCCGTGGGCTCATCCAGAACGAGGATGGGCGGATTGTGGACGAGCGCCTTGGCAACAAGCAAACGTCTTTTCATACCCCCGGACAATTGCCGCACATAAGCGTCGCGCTTGTCCAACAAACCGACAGCCGCCAGAATTTCCTCGGACCGGCGCTCGGTTTTCGGCACGCCATAAAAGCCCGCCATCAATTCCAGGGTTTCATAGGGCGTGAAAAACACATCCATATTGATCTCCTGCGGAACAATACCGATGGCGGCGCGAGCATCACGCGCTTCCTTGTCTATATCCCGGCCCCAGATGACCGCCTTCCCGGACGTCTTGTTCACAAGACCTGCGAAGATATTGATGAATGTCGATTTTCCAGCCCCGTTCGGTCCCAGCAATCCGAATATGGAGCCGCGCTTGATACGCAGTGTCACACCCTTAAGCGCCTCTTTGCCGGGCGCGGACTTGTTGCCGCCATATGTCTTGCGGAGATCAACAGCTTCTAGAGCGTATGTGGGTAATTCAGTCATCAACATGTCCTGATTGACGGCTAGCGTAGAGCGCCATAACTATGCGGCTCGCCTGTCCATGTCCATTGGAGCCCGCCATGACTGTGCTGCAACCGCCCGAACTGATTGTGACCGAACAGCATCGCGTCTCCTGTGATGGCGGTGGTGGTGCACTGGGGCATCCCAAAGTTTATTATGAAATTGATCGCGATACCGGCTTTGTCGAGTGTGGCTATTGTGACCGGCGTTTCGTCCAGCGGGGCGGACCGGCAGATACCGGCGGATAACCCCGCCGCATGGCCCGTAATCGTGCTCAGAATATCGGCCTGATTACGGGACTCGGTCTGGCCGTCGGCCTTCAATTCATCCCCTTGCCCGAAGGATTGAGTCGCGAAGCCTGGCTTCTGGCGTCGCTCGCGCTTTTGATGGCGACGTGGTGGGCCACAGAAGCCATTCCGATTGCGGCGACCGCACTGGTTCCGCTGGCTTTGTTTCCACTTCTGGGCATTAATCCCGTTGGCGCTACCGCCAGCCCCTATGCCAGCCCCATTGTTATGTTGCTGCTCGGTGGATTTATCATCGCACTTGCAGTCGAGCGCTGGAATCTGCATGCCCGGATCGCTCTGAATATAGTGCGGACATTTGGCGGCCGGCCGGATTTTCTGGTTGCCGGTTTCATGACCGCCGCAGCGCTCATCTCGATGTGGATCTCCAATACCGCAACAACCATTATGATGATCCCGATTGCCCTGCGCGTTGCACAGGAAGTTGGAAAAGAGGGCCATGCCAGCAAGGACTTTCCGGTCGCGCTGGCTTTGGGTGTGGCCTATGCGGCGTCGGTCGGCGGGGTGGGCGTCTTTGTCGGGACGCCAACCAATCTTATTGCCATTGGTTTTCTGGAACGGGAATTCGGTCGAACCATTGATCCCGAAACGTGGTCGATGATGGGCCTGCCAGCCGCTATTCTGTTCATTCCGGTCATGTGGTTCATCCTCACACGTTGGGCGTTCAAACTGACCAGCAGGGTCGATTCTGCCGCAGCGCGCCGCATTGTCAGCGAAGAATTGAAGGCGCTGGGGAAGATCACTGCGCCGGAGGCGCGTATTGCAATCCTGTTCAGCGTGGTCGCCGCCCTCTGGATGGGACAAGCTTATCTCTGGAACCCGCTCCTCTATTGGGTTCAATCCAGTCTTGATCTCACCATAAATATCGGCGTTTCCAACACCCAGATTGCGATGATGGGTGCGCTGGCCGCTTTTCTTGTTCCGGCGGGCGCCTCCGGCGTAGACAAGGGCAAGATGTTGATGGATTGGGATGACACACACCGACTGCCGTGGAATGTGATTGTGCTATTTGGCGGCGGTTTGTCGCTGGCCGCTGCATTGACCGCCACGGGCCTTGCCGACTGGCTCGGCGGGCAAATGGGTTTCCTTGCAGCCTTCCCGGCCCCGCTTCTGGTCTTCACCCTGGTGCTGATTGTCATCTTCCTGACCGAGTTGACCTCGAATGTTGCGACAACATCGGCCTTCCTGCCGGTGCTGGCTGCCATGGCTGCAGGGGCGGGCTTTCCTGCTGAACGCCTGATTGTTCCGGTCGCCATCGCGGCCAGCTTTGCTTTCATGTTACCGGTGGCCACGGCGCCCAATGCGATTGTCTTTGCATCAGGCGCGACCACGCAAGGCCAGATGATACGGGCCGGTTTGCGCCTCAATCTTGTGGGCGCGATTGTGATTGCGGCACTGGGCGCAATTCTCGGACCGATTGTGTTCCCGGGCTGACACATGAATTGCCTCGTCCCGCAACCCCGCCTAGCTTGAGCGGCAAGCAAGCAAGGTCGGATATATGGCGGTCGAACGCAAAGTCGATGAAACCTCTCACGTCTATCTGATTGACGGGTCGGGCTATATTTTCCGCGCCTATCACGCCCTGCCGCCATTGACGCGTTCCGACGGAACGCCTGTCGGCGCGGTACAGGGTTTCTGCAACATGTTGTGGAAACTGCTGGAAGATTTGAAAGGCGATGAACAACCCAGCCATCTGGCCGTGATTTTCGACCATTCGGGCAAGACTTTCCGCAATGATATCTATCCCGAATACAAGGCGCATCGCCCCCCGGCCCCGGAAGATCTGGTGCCGCAATTTCCAATCATTCGGGATGCTACTCGCGCCTTTGGCACGCCCTGCATCGAGATGGAGGGGTTCGAGGCCGACGATCTGATCGCGACCTATGCGCGCCAGGCCGAAGCCAAAGGGGCAAAAGTCACGATCGTGTCCTCGGACAAGGACTTGATGCAACTCGTCGGCGAGCGCGTCACCATGTTCGACACGATGAAGAATAAGCGCATCGATCCAGCCGGAGTGATCGAGAAATTCGGCCTTGGTCCGGAGAAGGTGATCGAAATTCAATCGCTGATGGGAGATTCGTCTGACAATGTACCGGGCATTCCGGGGATTGGACCCAAAACCGCAAGTCAGCTCATCGAAGAATATGGCGATCTGGAAACCTTGCTCGCCCGCGCCGAAGAGATCAAACAGAATAAACGTCGCGAAAATCTGATCGAATTTGCAGATCTTGCGCGCATCTCGAAGGAATTGGTAACGCTGAAAGTTGACGTCCCGGTCGAGACTTCACTTGACGAATTCGGCACGGACGAGCCCGATCCCGAAACATTGGTGGGCTTCCTGAAAGAGATGGAATTTCGCACTATTACGCGCCGTGTCGAAGAAGCGCTGGGAGCGCCCGCCGCGGATTCAACAGGCGACGCAACAGCGCCGATTGATCGCTCGACATATGAGTGCGTCACGACGATGGTGGCGCTTGAAAGCTGGATCGCCGCGAGTTTCACAGCCGGTGTGATTGCAGTCGACACCGAAACCGACCGATTGTCGGCTGTCGCATCGAATCTGGTAGGAATTTCCCTTTCTACCGCACCGGGCAAGGCCTGCTATATCCCGCTCGATCACGGCACGGCGGGAGATTTGCTGGGCGGAGGTAACCGCCCTGACCAGATTGATCTGAAAGCCGCCATCGCTGCCCTGAAACCTTTGCTGGAAAGCCCGGCCGTTCTCAAAGTAGGGCAGAATATCAAATACGATCTCGGCGTTCTGTCGCGTTATGGCGTCAATGTTGCGCCCTATGACGACACCATGCTGCTGTCCTATGTCATCGATAGCGGCCTTCACGGGCATGGCATGGACGAGTTGTCCGAATTGCATCTTGGCCACACGCCGATGAAGTTCAAAGAGGTCTGCGGCACGGGTAAAAAACAGATCAGTTTTGCTGAAGTTGACCTCCCGAAAGCCACCGAATACGCCGCAGAAGATGCCGACGTTACGCTTCGTTTATGGGAAATTCTCAAACCCAGCGTCCCGGCCAAAGGCAAAGCGACGCTTTATGAGACCATTGAGCGTCCCATGCCGAAAGTCCTCACCGATATGGAGCTCGCGGGCATCAAGGTGGACAAGGCACAACTTTCTCGCCTGTCCTCTGACTTCGCGCAGAAAATGGCCGAGCATGAAGACAGGGCCCATGAGCTCGTGGGCACGAAATTCAATCTCGGCAGCCCCAAACAGCTGGGCGAAATCCTGTTCGATCAGATGGGCTTGCCGGGTGGCAAGAAAACCAAGACTGGCGCGTGGTCTACCGATGTGTCGGTGATGGAAGGCCTCGCTGCGGAAGGCCATGAACTACCGCAGGCCATCCTCTCCTGGCGCACCTTTGCGAAGCTGAAATCGACCTATTCTGATGCGCTCGGCGCGGCGATCAATCCCGAGACAGGCCGCGTGCATACTTCTTTTTCACTGGCGTCGACCACAACCGGCCGGCTGGCTTCGTCCGAGCCCAATCTTATGAATATTCCAATCCGCACCGAAGAGGGGCGCAAAATCCGGGAAGCTTTTGTCGCTGAACCGGGCAACGTGCTGGTCGCAGCGGACTATTCCCAGATTGAGTTGCGTCTTCTGGCCCATATCGCTGATGTCGAGGCGCTGAAATCCGCATTCAAACGCGGTGATGACATTCACGCCATGACGGCGTCGGAAATGTTTGGTGTGCCGATTGAGGGCATGGATCCGATGGTGCGCCGTCAGGCCAAAGCCATCAATTTCGGTATTATCTACGGCATATCCGCCTTCGGGCTGGCCAATAATCTCGGCATTGATCGTGACGAAGCGAAAAATTTCATCGAAAAATATTTTGAGAAATTCCCGGGTGTCAAAACCTATATGGATGCAAAGCGCGAAGAGGTGAAAGCCAAAGGCTATGTCGAAACCATCTTTGGCCGTCGCGCGCACCTGCCCTCGATCAAGGACAAAAATCCGAACATGCGCCAGTTCGCCGAGCGCCAGGCGATCAATGCGCCCATTCAGGGTTCAGCCGCTGATGTGATCCGACGGGCCATGATCCGCTTGCCGTCGGCGATGGAGCAGGCCAGCCTGAAAGCCCGGATGCTGCTTCAGGTGCATGATGAACTGGTATTCGAAGTGCCCGAAGAACAGGCCAATGACCTCATCGGTCTGGTCAAGAGAGTGATGTCCCAGGCGGCTCTGCCGGCGATCGATATTTCCGTGCCGCTGGAGGTCGAGGCAAAAGCCGGCCACCACTGGGGGGAAGCGCACTAACCGGCTTGTTTGATAATCGCCATTGTACAACGGGAAAGGCAGACCAGCTTGCCTTTTTCGTTGCTGATGCGAATGGTCCAAACTTGGGTTGTGCGCCCCATGGTTTCCATCCTCGCTTCACCGTAAACAAAGCCTTCGCGAACAGACCGGACATGGTTGGCATTGATTTCCATACCAACGGCGGCATGCGTCTCCGGATTCTGCGTGCAGAACGCGCCAATTGAAGCCAGCGTTTCGGCCAATGCCACAGACGCACCGCCATGCAGAAGGCCAAAGGGCTGGCGCGTACGATCATCGACCGGCATTTTTCCGCGCACCCAGTCATCTCCGGCCTCGGTGATCTCGATCCCCACCGTCGACGCCATTGTCTGGCGGTCGCTGAAATTTACATGCTCCAGCGGAAAACGCCCACCGTGCCAGATATTCGCCATGGCGATATTTCTCCTTCACTTCACGCGGTCTGGTCCTCATGATGAAGCCGCAGCTTTGTATCTGAATATATAGGGACAAAATACAGAATGGCTTGGGAAAATGCACCTCTGGCGATATTTGCCCACCCCGGCCATGAATTGCGTATTCTGCACGCACTGAAACAATTGCAGGCCTCCTGCCTGTTTCTCACCGACGCATCGGCATCGACCGGTCGGTCCAGAATACACCTGACCGACCAGACCCTGATTTCCGCAGGCTTGCCAAAACGGGAATTGTTTGCCCCCCAGCCTGACAGCACACTTTATGCGGTCATGACATCAGGGATTGATGCGCCATTACGGGTGCTTCGAAATGACATAATCGCCCTGCTTGAAAAACGCATGCCACGCTTCCTGATCACCGATTCCGCAGAGGGCTATAACCCGGTCCACGATCTCTGCCATTTCATGGTTATATCCATAGCTGCAAACAAGCGCATTCCGGTTTTCGACATCGCTCTGGATGGTGATCCAGCTGACTTTGGTCATGCGCGGCCCGAGAATTGTCTGGACTTCACGATGGATGCACCAGCTCTGTCCGCAAAACTGCTACTCATCCAGAACTATATTGATGCCGCCGGCCCGCAATTATCGCAGGAAGCCGAGCAATTACTGGCGCGATATGGCCGAGGGGCGCAAGCAAAGGAAATCCTGCGTCCGGCCTTGCAATGGACCGAATATGATTCTGCCTTCCGGGTTCGCGCCCCGTTTTTCGAAGAACATGGCCGGCGTCGCGTGCGCGAAGGGAAATATGAATCAGCGCTGACCTATTCCGATCATTTGCGTCCGATACTTGAAAGTCTGATGGTTGTAGCGTGAAAATTCTGATCACCAATCACGCGCTGAACAGGCGCGCTGGAACCGAGCTTTATGTTCGCGATCTTGCTATTGGCCTGAAAACAAAAGGCTATCACCCGGTTTGCTTCTCACCTGAACTCGGCGATGTCGCAAACGAGATTGAGCAATCAGGTATTGAGGTCACCGACGACCTTGGCACGATCAAGTCGCCGGACATTATTCACGCACACCATCATGCCCCTTCGGCGATGGCATTCATGGCTTTTCCGCAAACGCCGGCTGTCAGTGTCTGTCATGGCGTTTTGCCCTGGCAGGAAGCACCGCTTGCGAAATTTTCCAACGTTCGTCGATATGTGGCGGTGGATGAAGCGTGCCGCGATTTTCTGGTGAAAAACCACAACATTCCGGAAAATCGCATCAGCGTTGTTTTGAATGGCGTCGACCTTACCCGGTTTTCCTGCTCCGGCACGGCGTCAGAATCGGTCGCGCGCCGAAAAAAGGCCCTGGTTTTCTCCAACATCGCAAGCCCGGCCGACCTTCACCCCTTTCGGCAAGCCTGTAGTGAATTCGGACTAACGCTTGATCTGGCAGGCGCTGCCGGGCGCACCCTCGATCGCCCCGAGCAAGATCTGGCTGAATACGGTCTGGTTTTTTCCAAAGCGCGGGCTGCGATCGAAGCCATGGCGATGGGGTGTGCGGTAATCCTGGCAGATTACGGCCGCACGGGACCGCTGGTCACAACAAAGAATTACAACGCACTGCGGCCCCTCAATTTCGGATTTCGTACCCTGCAGGACCCGTCGAATCCCCGCACTATCGCTGCGAATATTGCGGAACTGGACTGGAGCGATGCCGCCAGCGTTTCCCGACACGTTCGCAAAAGCGCCGCCTTTTCCGATGTGGTTGAGTCGTGGATCGAAATATATGAGGGACTTGCCGGCGCCTCACCGATACATGGCGACGACAGTCAAGCGGTCGCGTCGTCCGCCTATATTCGTTCAATTCTCCCGCAATTAACCGAGCGTGATGACCTCGCCTCCCGATATTATCTTGAAGTGAGAAACAGGATCGACAGGGACAGGGAAATTGCGGGCTTGATAGTGTCCTCTATCAATGACGCTGCCCAGACACCGGAGCTTCTGCGCCTCGCGCGCCAGCTTGATCCGGAAAATGAGGTATTGAAGCAATGGATGAGCGATCAGGCCGGACTACCAGCGCGCAAAAACTGAGATCGCCGCAAATTCCTCGGTCTCTTCCCAATCATCCGTTCCGTAATGATAGGCCCAGTCTCGCCGCACATAGGCGAGCGCAACGTCTGATCGCTCCGAGAGGCGGTAGGCGACGCCGGCTTGAATATCGCCGATGACCGAATAAGGCACCAGATCAACGGCCTGTAAGGGCCGATTGAGGGCCGAGGTGTCATAGAACAGGGCCTGCCGTTCCGCTGCGGCAAACAGGAACCAGCGAGATTCAGGCCCGCGACCATCGCCAACCTGAAAACGTGCCCCTAATCGCGCTTCCGTGCCTTCCGGCGTGACTGCCAATCCCGCATAGGGCGTCACCACCGCGTCCGATTCAGTAGCCGTAATCGGAGCGGCGATACGGACATTGGTCGTCAGCCTTGGAGGCGCTGCTTCGGCCAGAGCGGCGCGTTGAAACGCCTCCTCGGCCAAGGTCTCTGTTTCCATCACCAACTCACCAGGCCCTGGCGGATCGGCCAGTACAAACCGCGTTTGTGAGTGAGCAAAATCGTTACTGAAGGATTGCCGCACACTCATGATTGCAGTGGCTGTTCGCGCCGTTTCGACTGAAACTTCCGGTGTCGAATCCTGACTAAAGGAATTGAGAATTGCCGCTTGCGCATCCCATGGTGCTTCGGTTGAACTTACGGGCGCAACAAGGCCAAACAGCAAGCCGCCTAATGCCACGCCCCCAGCGCTGATGATTTCAATTGTCCGCCGCATATGAACTCCCTGCTAAATCATTAACAGAATTCATCGGCGTCGTCATCAAAATATGAAAAATGCCGATATTTTATGGATGCTTGGGCATATCTTGAAGATTTTCAGTCGGAAGATTTTGGAAGCCATGGGAAAAACCCGCTGGTGCGTGACACATAATCAGCATAGCCCGGCCGGCTTTCAGCAAGCCCTCGTTCGAGCAACGGCGCGCCGCTCCATTTCATCAGAGTCCAGCTCAGGAATAGCGGACCGGGCAGAGCCAGCCAGCCGTATGGCACCTCTGCAGCGATGAGGAACAATCCCCACCAGACGCAAAAATCGCCGAAATAATTCGGGTGTCTTGTATATCGCCAAAGACCGGTGTCCATGACCTTCCCGGCATTCTCCGGGTTTCGCCGAAACACCTCCAATTGGGCATCGCCGATTGTCTCGAAAGCGATACCGATAATCGCCATCACACATCCGATAATGGCCAGTATACCCATCGTCGCCCCGAACTGGCCAAGCTGAACCGGCAGGCTGACCAACCACATCAAAATGGATTGCGGCAGGAATACAAACACAAGGCTGGCCCTTGCAAACCCGAAGCCCTTCGGCTCCAGGCGCGCAAACAGATTTGAATAGCGTTTATCGACGCCATCCCGCCTCCAGCGACGAAAAAGATGGAAGCCGAGCCGTAACCCCCAGACCAGGCAGAGGCCTGTCAAAACCACTTGCCGCGTCACCCCGCCTTCGACCCACAAAAAACTGCTAATGGCCATTACAACCATGCCTAGCGCCCAGAACGCGTCGATAAAGCTTACATCCCGAAGTCGCAGGGCGACCAGCCAGAGAAGCAAAAACAATCCGATTGCGAGCGCCAGATTGAAGCCGGCGAGTTGAACCATGGAATCATCTGTCATTGGGATATCCTCTCTTGCTGCCAATCTAGCGCAATCTGTTACTGCGTCATGCATCTATTTGAATTAGCCCGCCGCAGTTGATCGAGTCGCACATTCGGCCATAGTGAACATCGTTCACCGCCGGGGAGGTCGGGCATGAGTGAGATCGAAATCGAAGTTCTGATTATTGGAGCCGGTGTTTCCGGAATCGGAATGGCGCACCATTTGTTGAAGCGGTGCCCCGGAAAAACCTACACGATTCTCGAAGCCCGGGATCAAATCGGTGGCACGTGGGATCTTTTTCGTTATCCCGGCATCCGATCCGACAGCGATATGTACACATTTGGCTATGCGTTCAAACCCTGGGTGGATGGCAAAGTGTTCGCAGACGGTCCGGCTATCCGCAATTATGTAACAGAAACCGCCAGAAGCAGTGGAATGATGGCGCATATCAAATTCGGTCGGAAGGCAGAATCCGCCGAATGGGATTCGTCGCTCGCGAGGTGGACGATCACGGTCGACGGGCCGAACGGCCCGGAGCAATACTTCGCGAAATTCCTGTTTCTGGCATCAGGGTATTATAGTTACGATCAAGGGTATTTGCCTCATTTCGACGGCGTTGAAGACTTTGAGGGCGATTTCATTCATCCCCAGAAATGGGACGAATCCTATGATTATGCGGGTAAGAAAATCGTCATTATCGGATCTGGTGCAACTGCAGTAACGCTTTTGCCGGCGATGGCGAAAACGGCCGATCACGTTGCCATGCTGCAGCGGTCGCCAACCTATATTGCAGCACGACCAACGACAGACCGGACAGCGAATTTTATTCGAAAAATCTTGCCGGCAAACATTGCGTATTCAATCACACGCTACAAAAACATTCTCGAAACCATGCTCATCTTCAATCTTGCGCAGGCGTTTCCGAATTTTGTCAAAAAGGGCGTGATCAAGCAGGCGCGTGCCGCGCTTGGTCCGGATTTCGATGTCGAGACTCATTTTTCACCCGACTACAAGCCCTGGGATCAACGATTTTGTGCTGCGCCGGATGGTGATTTTTTTGCGGCCTTGAAGGCTGGAAAGGCGTCGATTGAAACCGACCATATCGAGCGCATAACCGCTTCCGGAATTCAGTTGAAAAGCGGCAAACATCTCGACGCAGACCTGATCATCCCGGCCACGGGTTTGAATCTGCAACTTATGGCCGGAATGGCTGTGACGGTGGACGGCAAGCCTGTCATCACCACGGATCATGTTGTTTATCGCGGCATGATGGTGAGCGATATTCCCAACATGGCCATGGCATTCGGCTACACCAACGCCTCCTGGACATTGAAGATCGACCTCACTTGCGAGCGCGTCTGTCGGACTATCAACCATATGGATAAAACCGGCACCGACATCGCCGTACCTGTGCCGCCGGAAGACATGCCTCGCGAACCGCTTCGCCTGCTTGATTCAGGATATTTCCAGCGCGCGAGACACGCTCTGCCCATGCAGGGTCCCAAAGCGCCATGGCAGGTGCATATGAATTACTTTGCCGACATGATGGCCATTCGTTTCGGGCGAATCGAAGACGGGGCGATGCAATTTCGTCAGGCCCTGCACAAAGCGTCCGAAGATGCTGTGCTGGAGGCGGCCGAATGAGCCGCCTATGCTTTGCCGGAAAAACAGCGGTGATTACGGGTGCGGCGAGTGGCATCGGCGCAGCCTTGGCAAAAGCCCTCGCCGCGAAGGGTTGCAATTTGGCGCTTGCAGATATTGATGCAGATGGCCTTGAGAATGTCGCTTCAGAATTACGCTCCAACACCCTGCGTATCACCACCAGCGTTTTCGATGTTGGTGATGAGCGGGCCATAAATGACTTTGCAAGCGAAGTCAGACAAACCCATGGCGAAGCGCACCTTCTGTTCAATAATGCCGGTGTAGCGCTGGGAGGCCGGTTCGATCAAATTTCACCGGAACAGTTCGACTGGCTGTTGAACATCAACCTGCATGGTGTTGTGCGCATGACCCGGGCTTTCCTGCCGCTAATCCAGGAACAGTCCGAGGGACATATCACCAATATTTCCAGTATTTTCGGCGTGATCGCGCCGGAAGGTCAGACCGCCTATAGCGCGGCAAAATTCGGCGTGCGAGGTTTCACAATGGCATTGCGCCATGAGTTGATGGGATCATCGACCGGCGTTACCACAATCCACCCGGGCGGAATTGCAACGAATATTGCCAAACGCGCGCCCCGCGGTGCCGACGTCACGGATGCCGAGTATGAAGCCGCCCGGAAGGTCGCCGATACTGCGCTGGTCATGCCGCCATCCGAGGCTGCTGCAATAATTTTGCGCGGCGTTGAGCGTCGCAAGTCGCGTGTTTTTGTTGGCCGCGATGCGCACGCGCTTCACTGGATCGAGCGTCTGCTACCGACACGCTATTGGTCAATTATAAAGCGGCGTTTGAAAGCGACAGATTCAACTAATGGCGAGTCTCGCCAGGTGTGATCGAAAATTGGGGGTGACGCCGGACATCGATTTTTGCGACACTCTCAGGCCTGTGTGCGGCCGGGGAGACGCGCATGTCCGAAATCCAACCATCCGAGCCGGAGCCAAATCCGCAGGACAATATCCCGGAAGCACAATTCAAGGCTTACTGGAAAGCCAGTGTAGGCGCCGCCACCACCGGAATCCATCCGGACTATGGTCGAGAACATACGAATACCATCTGCCAAAACACGTGTTGAACACAAACCGGCTGCGCCGGATTCGTGATTGCGGGCAATATGGCTTGAAGTCTCCAGGTGCTTGGAATTGACTGTACCCGAAGCCAGATGCGTCCCGAGGGAGAAAAGCATGTCGGACCAACACACGCCCGCCGGATCGGCTCCGGACCATGTTCCCGTGCCGGATCACTATGAACCGCATAGCCAAACCAGCGCCAAACAATATACCGAGCGCTATCGTCGTTCCATCGAAGAGCCGGATGCATTCTGGACAGAAGAATTGCGTCGGCTGGATTGGATTAAAACCCCGACTGAAATTTCAGAGGTCAGTTGGGATCCCGACAAATTGGACATCAAATGGTTTGCGGATGGCGTTTTGAATGTCGCCTATAACTGCATTGACCGGCATTTGGAAAAGCGCGGCAATGATGTCGCGATAATCTGGGAAGGCGACAACCCGTCCAGACACCATTCTATCACCTATCGACAGCTCCATAATCAGGTTTGCCGCATGGCGAACGAGTTGAAAGCGATGGGTGTGAAGAGAGGTGATCGCGTCACGCTTTACATGCCAATGATTCCGGAGGGGGTTTACGCCATGCTGGCCTGTGCGCGCATAGGCGCAGTCCACTCAGTTGTTTTTGGCGGGTTTTCTCCCGATGCTTTGGCCGGGCGGATCAAGGATTGTCAGTCCGAATTTGTGATTACGGCCGATGAGGGCGTGCGCGGTGGCAAGCCAATTGCACTCAAGCAGAACGTCGACAGGGCTATAGAAATCGCTGGCGGCGTGAGGGCAGTTCTGTGTGTGCAACACACGGGGGGCGATGTTGGTTGGGTTGAGGGACGTGACCATTGGCACCACGAACTCGCATTGACTGTGAACGCCGATTGTCCACCGGAACCTATGGAGGCTGAAGATCCGCTCTTCATTCTCTACACTTCCGGTTCGACCGGTCAGCCGAAAGGCGTCATGCACACGACCGGTGGATATTTGCTCTGGTCTGCCCTGACGTTTGACACGGTTTTCGAAGTCAAACGCGGTGAGGTGTTCTGGTGCACGGCCGACATCGGCTGGGTGACGGGTCACACATATCTGACGTACGGGCCTTTGGTAAATGGTGTCACGACATTGGTGTTTGAAGGCGTTCCGACCTGGCCGGCCGCAGATCGGTTCTGGGAAGTCTGCGATAAACATCAGGTCAATGTGCTCTACACGGCGCCCACAGCCCTTCGCGCACTCATGCGGGAAGGGGATGCGCCGGTCGAGGCGCACGACCTTTCCAGCCTGCGATTGTTGGGCTCAGTCGGCGAGCCGATCAATCCGGAAGCCTGGGCCTGGTATCATCGCGTCGTGGGCAAGGGAAAATGTCCAATTGTCGACACCTGGTGGCAAACTGAAACCGGAGGTGTGATGATTTCCCCATTGCCTGGCGCACATAGCCTCAAGCCCGGCGCCGCATCACTTCCCATGTATGGCATTCAGCCTGCACTGGTCGATGCCGAAGGAAATTTCATCGATACTGAGGGCGAGGCTTCCGGAAATCTGGTCATCAAGCAGAGCTGGCCGGGCCAGATGCGCACCGTTTATGGCGATCATGAACGCTTTGCGGAAACCTATTTTTCAACCTATCGCGGTTTGTATTTTACCGGTGATGGTGCGCGGCGGGATGCAGATGGCTATTGGTGGATTACCGGCCGTGTTGATGATGTTTTGAATGTATCCGGTCATCGGCTCGGGACCGCGGAGATTGAAAGCGCGCTGGTCGCCCATCCGGACGTCGCCGAGGCGGCAGTTGTGGGGTATCCACATGATATCAAAGGCCAGGGCGTCTACTGCTATGTCACTTTGAACGCAGGCATTACCCCGCTTGACGGCAGTGTGGCAGAGCTAAAGGCGCATGTGAGAACCGAAATCGGTCCGGTCGCAACGCCGGACATCATTCAGTTTGCGCCCTCCCTTCCCAAAACCCGTTCCGGTAAGATCATGCGCCGCATTCTTCGCAAGATTGCCGAAAATGACTTCGGATCGCTGGGCGATACGTCAACGCTTGCCGAGCCATCCGTTGTCGACGATCTGATCGCCAATCGGGCCAATCAGTGAGTATAATATGGGCCGTCGACGGTGTGGGAGAACGCTCGGTCGTATCGCAACCGGGCAAAAATGAAGAATTTTGAATCGGCCAACCTTCAATCCCTCCTTGAGGAGGTCGCCATTGGCGCGCGCTCTGTAATCGGGCGCGGCAAAGTCGCGGATTATATCCCCGCACTGGCGCGGATATCGCCCGACAAATTTGGTATGGTTGTCTGCGGTGTCGACGGGTCCGAATTCGCAATTGGCGAAGCCGACGAAACTTTTTCGATCCAAAGTCTGTCCAAGGTTTTTGCCCTCATTCTCGCTCTGGAAACGGTGGGACCGAACACACTCTGGAAACGCGTTGGTCGCGAACCTTCAGGTTCGGCTTTCAATTCTCTGGTATTGCTCGAGTCCGAGCGCGGCCTGCCTCGAAATCCTTTCATCAATGCCGGGGCGATCGTCGTAACGGATTCCATTACGGCACACTCTGTGAGCCCGATTCTGCAGCTCATGGGCCTGGTGCGCCGCCTTGCGGGAAATCAAAAGATCTATCTGGATGAAAATGTTGCACAATCGGAGGCAGAGCACGGGCACCGAAACGCCGCCATTGCTCATTTGTTGAAAAGCCAGGGTAATCTTGAAGCTGTGGTCGAGGACGTATTGGCGGCCTATTACCGCCAATGCGCGATTGCCATGACGTGCCGTGATCTTGCTCGATCATTCCTGCCTCTCGCGAATGGCGGCACCCACCCGCTGAGCGGCGAGAAGGTGATGACGCCGTTGAGGGTAAAGCGGATCAATTCACTGTTACTGACCTGCGGGCTTTATGACGGCGTTGGCAATTTTGCGTTTCGCGTCGGAATCCCTGCCAAAAGCGGCGTCGGTGGCGGAATTATAGGCGTCATTCCGGGCAAATATTCGATCTGCGTCTGGTCACCCGAACTCGACCAGACAGGCAACTCCCTTGCCGGAACACGCGCGCTCGAATTGTTCTCGCGCAAGACCAGACTTTCCATATTCTAGCCAGCCGACAAATGCGGCCTCTATTGCGATGCCCCCATCTGCTTTGCAACGCCGTCATGGGTGTCCTTGATCGATTGCTTCGGTCCGGGAGACAGCCAGCTGAAAACAACAATTGCAACAAAACAGAATATGAATCCCGGCACGATCGAATAGAGCCAACTTCCCAGCGGCTCCAGACCGTCATCGGTCGGAAGGACAGGGATATAGGTCCAAGCCAGAACCGTCGCGGCACCAAGCACCATGCCCGCCAGCGCGCCCCAGCGCGTCATTTTTTTCCAGAACAATGAAAGGATAACAACTGGTCCGAAGGCTGCGCCGAAGCCCGCCCAGGCGTTGGAAACAAGCGTCAGGACATTGCTGTCCGGGTTCCACGCCAGCGCGATGGCAATAAACGCGACCACGACAACGGCCAACCGGCCCACAGCGACCAATTCCTTCTGGCTGGCCGACTTGCGCAGGAAGATTTTATAGAAGTCTTCAGTGAGCGAGCTGGAAGACACCAGAAGTTGCGAGGAAATGGTCGACATGATTGCCGCCAGAATGGCCGCCAGCAGAAACCCGCCAATGAAAGGATTGAACAGAATTTGCGACAGGACGATGAAAATCGTCTCGCCATCAAATGCGCCATTCACAAGGTAATTTTCTGGTATGCCATTCTGTGTGACCCAGGCCAGGCCCACGAGACCCGTTGCCAGTGCTCCCACAATTGTCACCAGCATCCAGCTCATTCCGATATTGCGGGCGGCCGGAATGTCTTTCACCGATCGTATGGCCATGAAGCGCACAATGATGTGCGGTTGACCGAAATACCCCAGACCCCAGCTCATCGCTGAAATAATACCGACCAGACCGACACCGCCAAAAAGGCTCAGCAGGGATGGATCAATATCGTTCAGGGTGGCCGTGACACCGCCGGTGCCGCCAACGCCCGTCAGCGCAACCAGCGGAACAAGGATCAGGGCAACGAACATGATGCAGCCCTGGACGAAATCGGTCATCGACACCGCCATGAAGCCGCCCAGCAGAGTGTAAAGCACCACGACGCCAGCGGTTACAAAAAGGCCGAGCTCATAAGGCAGCCCGAAAGCTGAATCGAACAATTTTCCGCCCGCAACCACACCGGACGATGTGTAGAGCGTGAAAAACAGGATGATGACAATGGACGAAATTACCCGCAACAGATGGGAGGTATCGTCAAACCGCTTTTCGAAATAATCCGGAATGGTGATCGCATCCTTGGCCGTTTCCGTGTAAACGCGCAGGCGCGGCGCAACGATCAGATAATTGGCGAAAGCCCCGATCAGCAATCCAATCGCGATCCACGCCGCCGATAGGCCCGAGACAAACATCGCCCCCGGAAGCCCCAGCAACATCCAGCCCGACATGTCAGATGCGCCGGCAGAAAGTGACGTTACAGCTGGCCCAAGCTTGCGTCCGCCCAGAAGATAGCCGGCGGAATCGCTCGTCGATTGCTTGAAGCCATAAAGGCCGATGCCGATCATCACGATAAAATAGGCGGCAAGCGATACGCCAGTACCAAATTCCATGTCATCCATCCAGTTTTGCGTGTCCGCCGACTCCCGCAATTCTTGCCGGGTGCCGGGATCAGCCACATCACAACCGGAAAGGTCAGGCCGAAGCTGCAGACATCAGGAAATGTGCCGCCCGTGTGGAACATTTACGGCCCCGGTCGTCAAGCCAGAGGTTGAAAACGATCAGGCACAATCAAACTCAATATCTTCGTGCTTCGTCTCATCCGTTTTGAAAACCGCGCCAACTCAGGTCTACGCCCTGTCGATGAGAAACGGGCAATGTGATCACTGCATCCCCTGCGCGGCATTGCGCTCTGTGGCCTATGCTCCAGGGCAGATTCAATGTGTCTGAATTGCGTTGAAAATGGTGCCGCATGGGTGACTCGAACACCCGACCTACGCATTACGAATGCGTTGCTCTACCAGCTGAGCTAATGCGGCCTCTGAATTAAGGCGGCGGAACCTAACCGCGAACCCGACAATTCGCAATATCCCAAATGCGCCCCGGCATTTAATCATGCTATGGTTGAAATATGATGCAAAGGCGAGGGCGGCAATACGGCAAAATACACCAACGCGGCCGTGTATCGTTTGCACCGGACATCACCGCGCTTATTGTATTGGTCGCCGGCCTTTTCGCCATCTCTCAAATTTTCACCACGACAACCATGGAGTGCCGGCTTTATTATGATTGGCACCTTGCCAATCGCCAGTCCGGCCAAAGCCTGCTCCGGACCTGGTTCGTTGTGACCGGCGTGCTAACGGCCTATTTTCTGGCCGATGTCACACGGCCCAAATCGCGTCGGGTTGCAATTTTGATCCGAGGTTTTCAACTTTTACTTATCGCCAGTATGGCGACAGCCACCATTATACAGTGGGGGTTGTTATTGCCGAACCATCCTCATGCGGCACAAGCGCGTGATCTCCATATTGCGATGGAACATGTCTTTGGCCTTCGCCACAATCGGATTCTGATTGAAACCATTTACTATGACGAATCGGCGCGGCCAGTGTTTCCAGACGGGTTCGAAGGAGAATCGCCCTTTGCGATCAAGGCAGGGCTGTTGCGGTGTGAAGTCGATGCTCAGGTCGAGGCATTGCAATGGGAACAATGGGACGACTCGTTTAGTCAGGCCATTCCCCTCGCAATTACCGACCCGCGATCATCTGCTAGACGCGATCCGCCAGCAAGGCCTTGATTTCTGCCGCAGCCGGCGCGGCCAGCCGGTCAAAGGAGGGCGACAGCGCTTCCAGCTCCGGGCTGGCGGCGGCCGCATCATTCTGAATCACGATGTCGGCATCGAAGCGCCCCGGCTCCGTGTGAGCGAGGTGCATGGGCCGGACGGTGCGCAGATATTGTGTGACAACAGATTCAACACTCCGCCCGCGATCGCGCACGTCCCGCAAAAGCCGTCGGGCCAGCCGTATATCCGCCGGGGCCTCTACAAAAACCGTCAGGTCGTAAAGGTCGCGCAGATTCGGGTCTGCCAGCACGTGAATGCCCTCCACAATAATGACATCGGCCGGTTTGATTTCCCGGGTTTGCTCAAGGCGTTTATGGGTCAGGAAATCATAGAGCGGCGCATGAACAGATTTCCCCTTTTTCAATTGCCGTAAATGTTGGCCCAACAAGTCGTGGTCGTGTGCTGTGATGTCATCGAAATTGAAACGCTGGGGGTCAAATCCCACTTCCTCGGCGTGGTTTCCATAATATTCGTCTTCTGGAATCAGGCGCACCTCGGCGGGATCGAGCGCGCGCCGCAAAGCATCGGCAAAAGTGGATTTTCCGGAGGCGGAACCACCCGTAATCGCAATGACAAGCGGCGTCATGCGTCGCTCTCGTCAATACCTGGGTCATCAGGCGGGCGGGGAGCATCAAAATATTCTGGCGCGGCACCGACTTTCTTTGCCGGCTTGGGTGCCTCCAGCAAGGCGTTCTCGGGAACGGCGCCAGCGGAAACTTCAAATCTTTCATAGCGTGGATGGCTCAAGCGACCTTCGTCTCCAAAGGAATAGACCATCCGCTTCCAGTCGTCTGGCGAATACGAAAAAGCGCGGCCCTCCACGTCAAGGTCGGACCAGTCAGCTTCACCGGGCGCGTGCGATGCGCGCGTCATCCAGCGCCGCGCAGCCGCATCATCGCCCTCCTGCCGGGTCAGCCGAGCGGCAATGGCGCACAACCGCGCGGATGGTGTTCCGAGATTCAAAAGGGGGTCCAGAATCGCGCGCGCCGCGTCGGCCTGGCCGGCATCAAGTGCGGCCTCAACCAGCAGCAGTCTTGACTCACGGTGTTCGGGTCGGGTGCCTGCGAGCAATCGCAGACGCTCTGCACGTTTTGCTTTGGTGTCGGATTTCCTGAGGTCACCC